>JANOTE010000256.1:0-10906 GCA_031416195.1 Rhodoferax sp. | reverse complement strand
GCTACTTCCCCAATGGTCAAGAGCCCGGCAGCGACAAGTTTGAGTACAAGATGAACTGGCTCAAAGGCCTGCGAACCTGGGTTAAGGATGAGTTGGCCGCCCACCCGCGCCTGGTGTTGATGGGCGACTGCAACATCACTTTTGACGATGCTGACGTGTGGGACCCAATCGGCCTGAAAGACACCATCCACAACACCGAGGAAGAGCGCTACCACCTGCGCGCGCTGGTGGCGCTGGGGCTGCATGATTCGCTGCGGCTGTTCCCGCAGCCGCCCAAAAACTACTCATGGTGGGACTACCGCGATTTTGGCTTCAAGCGAAACAGGGGGCTGAGGATTGACCACATCCTGATCAGCACCGCGCTGAAAATCCAAGCGGTGGGCTGCGTGATTGACAAAACTCCCCGCAAGAACGAGCGACCCAGCGACCATGCGCCAGTGGTGGTGGAGCTGGCTTGACTGTAAATAGCTATATATTTTATAGCTTTTTGTGCAATATATTCGTGAGCCAGAGGCGTATTTCATTCACAAATTCGATGTTTTTAGCCTTTTTCGATAAAAAGTTAACTTCCAAGTTAATTTTTTACCCTGTCAGTAAGATATTTCCTACGTGCAATCAGCTTGCCCATCAGTTTCGCGGCGGCACGATACCAAGCATACTGCGAGACATGCAAGCGCATGCACACCCTGTATGAAAACCATTACAACCTACCTCGTCGAAGACAGTGCAGTCATCCGCGAGAGCTTGATCGCCACGCTTGAAGAGCTCAGCGAGGTTCGGGTCGTTGGCTGCGCTGAAGATGAATCCTCCGCCATCGATTGGCTGATGGCCAAGGAGAATCAGGTTGACTTGGTGATCATCGACCTATTCCTCAAAAGCGGTACTGGCTTGGGCGTACTCAAGAGCGTGCGCGAGAAGATGCACGACAGCACAATGGTGGTGCTGACAAACTACGCCACCCCGGACATGCGCCAAAAATGCCTCACACTGGGTGCCAGCCGCGTGTTTGACAAGTCGCACGATGTGGATGACTTGGTCCTCTACTGCAGTCAGCTTGCGGCGCGTGAGCACGACAACTGCACCGCGCCCGTGCTGCAATGACGCAGTATTTTTTCGGAAAGAGCCCAGCGGGAGGATGATGTCTGCCAACGCCCGATTTGACAAACGCCTTGCCATCGCGCTGGCTACTCTTGCCGCCTTGGTACTGCTGCTGATCAACGAAGCGGCGTATCGGCACTCCAAAGGTGCGATGGACACGCTGGTGGCCAAGGGAACGTCGCGCATCGCCATCTTGAAGCTGACAGAAAACCTGATCAACGCCGAATCCAGCCAGCGCGGGTTTGCGCTGACGGGTGAGGAAACCTTGCTCAAGGACTTGGGCAAGGCCAATGCAGCCATGTCAGAGTCGTTTAGGCTGCTGGCCCAGGATCATGCAGGGCAGCCGCAATACATGGACACGCTAACCCGTGCGCGCGAGAAAATCGAAGTTCGCCTTGCGCTGGTGAGCAGGGGTGTTGCCTTGCGGCGCGAGGGAAAATGGGATGAAGCCATTGCCATGGTGATGCAAGACGACAGCACGATGGAGTTGATCCAGTCGCTCAACAACGAACTGCTGGCGGTTGAAGATGCAGCCCGCACAGAACGGCACCAAGTGGTCTACCGATCGCTGTTGATGGCAAGAATCGGCGTAGCCGTGCTGGTCGTCCTGGGTCTGGGCATTTTGCTGCTGTACATGCGCCAAGCCCGCGCCCTGGCTTTTCACCGTGATCAGCTCAAGGCGGTGGAGCAAACCGCGCGCGCTGGCCTGGAGGCTGAGGTGGCGCTGCGTACCGCCGAGCTTACCGATCTCACGCGCTACTTGCTGGTCAACCGCGAACACGAGCGCAGCCGCCTGGCGCGCAATCTGCACGACGATTTGGGCGCGCTGTTAACTTCGGCCAAGCTGGATGTGGCACGTTTGAAAACCCGCATGGTGAAGTCTGCGCCTGAGTCACTGGCTCTGCTGGCCCATCTCGTCACCTCGCTGAACGCGTGTGTAGCGCTGGGGCGCAACGTCATCGAAAACCTGCGTCCGTCTGCGCTTGAAAACCTCGGGCTGGCGGCAACCCTTGAAATTCTGACGGCTGAGTTTGGCAAGACCTCGGGCATTGAAACGCACTGTGAACTGGGGCCGGTTACGCTGGGCCCCAGCGCGGAGTTGATGGTCTACCGCGTGGTACAGGAAGCGCTGACGAATATCTCCCGCTACGCCAACGCTAGCAAAGTGACCGTTAGCCTGCACGCCCAAGGCCATCAAGTGCAGCTTAGCGTGACTGACAACGGCAACGGCTTTGACATCCAAGCCAAGCCGCCTTCAGCTTACGGCCTGCGCGGCATGCGGTTTCGCGTGGAAGCTGAAGGAGGCACGTTGGACATCTCCTCTTCCCCGGGCAACGGCACTCAAATTGTCGCAACGATGATGCTGCCAGCCCTGAAAGACGCGCCAGCATTGCGCTGACGCGATCCTTAGACAGCGATGGTTAAGCGCTGATTATTTCTTTTTCGAAACTTCATTGCCAATAACGCCGCCCACGGCGGCACCCGCGCCGGTGCACAAAACGCCACCGCACAGCACATTGCCAACCACACCGCCGACAACGGCACCGGTTGCAATGCCTTTTTCCTGATTGGTCATACCGGCACAGCCAGCCAATGCCAAAAGCGCCGTGGCAGAGACTGCCAATGTCAAGGACTTGATGAGGGATGTCATAGTGATAACTCCGATGATTTGTAGATGAACAGTAACCATTGTGGCAGGCCTGCCCAACGCCGACCAGCAGACGCTGGCCCGACGCGTGGTAGTCATTCTCCTACGGCGTGGCACAAGCGCCAAGTCGTCAGGCACCGATTGATTGCAACGGATTGTCAGCGCTTTCCTACTACAGCCTGCGCCCTCAACCCACATGCACGCGGCGGGTTGGCTGCTCGTCACCAACGCTGCAAACGGCGACAGTTGAACCCAAGCGGTGGATTGTCCCCGCTGTAACCAGGAGCCCGCAACATGCTGCACTACGCCGTTGTATTTTTTGTCATTGCATTGGTGGCTGCCCTCTTTGGCTTCGGTGGCATTGCTGCTGGCGCTGTGGAGATTGGCAAGATTCTGTTCGTTGTGTTCGCCATTCTGGCGGTTGCAACTTTTGTCATCAACGCTTTCAAAAGACGCTAAACCATGATCACCCCGGCCACACACCCCTCCAACTCAACATTTCAACCCAACCCTTCCAACCTAAAAGGAAACACCATGATTGACACCACATCTTTACACCAGCTCGACGGCGTCACCAAGCCGCTGGCAGACTCCATCGACCGCATGAGTTCGTTGGCCCATGACGGCCTCAACAAAGCGATGGATTCGACCCATCACCTGCGTGAGCTGGCCCAGAAAGCTGGCGAAAACACGCTGACCACGATTCGCAGCGAGCCGGTCAAATACGTGCTGATTGCGGCTGCCACCGGCGCGGCATTGATGGCGCTGATCACGTTGGTGAGCCGATCCGGCCACCGTCACTGAACCCCTGCGAACCCAACTTCAAGCAAAGCCTGTCCGACCATCATGATCTATCCCCTGCTTCGCCTGATCGCAACCCGGCCGCAACTGCTGCTGGATCATTGTGAGGCCTACGCTGACCTGGTGGTTGCAGAGGCCACTTTGGCTTCTTCGCACTGGTCGCGCAAGGCTATATTGACGCTGGCAGCCGCCTGTAGTGTGGGTGTGGCGATGATTCTCACGGGCGTTGCGGTGATGCTTTGGGCGGTAACGCCCGTCATCACCGGGCCGATCACGCTGGCTTTGACGGGAGCACCCCTGGTGCCGTGGGTTTTGGCATTGGGGTGCGTGATTGCGGTGCGCAAGCCGGGCGTTGGCGGCAATCTGGAGGTGTTGCGCCAACAGCTCAGTGCCGATATGGCGCTGCTGCGCGAGAAGGTTGGGCCATGAGCGCGGTCATCTTGAGCCCAGCCATGGCTGTAGTGATGGGCCCGGTTGTTCCACCCGACGTGGATGACAAGGTGGCCGCTGCGTCGCATCGGCTGGCCCAGTCGCGCAGCCGTCTGCATCAGGCCGTGACGATGGCTACCCCGCACGAAAAGCCGGTGACGGCACCCGGGTTGGCGACAGGACTGGCAAAGGACTTGGCAAAAGGCGCAATCCATCAGTGGTGGGCTCATCACCCGCTGCGCTTGGTCAGCGACGTGACGATGGATGCCGCAAGGGCAGCGGTTCAACCCGTGGCCCAACGTCATCCGGTCGTGCTGGTCGCCGGTGCGGCTGCGGTAGGCGCGCTTTTGGTTTGGAGCCAACCTTGGCGCTGGTTGCTGACTCCCGCACTACTGGCGGGGCTGCTGCCCAAAGTGATTTCACATGCCCTGAACAGCGCACCACCGCGGCACTGACGCGAGTTCGCACTTTTTTGATTTTTAACTTTCCGCTTTCCGCTTTCGACTTTTAACTTTTACTGGAGACTCACCATGAACAATCAGAAATCAACCGCTACAACATTCATCGCCCCGCCACTGATCGCGCTGGCTCTGCTTACGCTGTCAGGCTGCGCTGTCACGCGCGGCCAGGAATCCGTGGGCAACTACATTGACGATGCGGCCATCACGTCCACCGTCAAGACTCGCTTTATTGAAAGCAAGGACGTTGATGCAGCCTCCATCAAAGTGGAAACACTCAAAGGCACGGTAATGCTGTCTGGCTTTGCCAAAAACGCCACGGAAAAGTCGCAGGCGCAAGTGATCGCACGTGGCGTCAGCGGCGTGAGGTCGGTTGAAAACGGCATCGTCATTCGCCCTTGATTTTTTGAAACGGTCAGAAACTCAAGGCATCACACTGAATCAATATCAAAGGAAATCGTATGAACTGGGAAACCATTCAAGGCAATTGGAAACAAGTCACCGGCAAAGCCAAAGAGCAATGGGGCAAGCTGACCGATGACGACATGGACGTAATCGCCGGGCGTCGCGACCAGCTTGCAGGCAAAATTCAGGAGCGCTACGGCATTGCCAAAGACGCTGCCGAAAAGCAGGTGGCCGAGTGGGAAGTGAAAGCTACCGACTCGTGGTTTACCAAGGACAAGACAAAGCTTTGAGACGTAAAGCGGGGCTGATTTAGCCTCTTATGCTCAAGCGTCCAAGCCCTGCGTTCTTGATTGAACGGCGGGGCTTTTTGCTATTACAAATATAGCTTTTTGTGCATGTAATACGGGAGCTAGGCACGTATTATGCTCGTAATTTCGGCTTTTTTTGCTATTTTGACCCAAAAATTAACCTTTGAGTTAATTTTTAGTAAACCAAGTAACCCGCAGGTTAATTTTCTAGCCCCAGTTCCTGAATCTTGCGCGTAATCGTGTTGCGGCCAATGCCCAGCTTGGTGGCCGCTTCGATGCGACGGCCCCGGGTGTTGGCCAGCGCGGTCAGAATCAGGCGGGATTCAAACCGGCGGGTTAGCGCGTCCCACACATCTTGGCGGCCATTGGCTAACAACGTCATCGCTTCTGCCTCCAAACCCAGCTCCCAGCCACTGCCTGTCCCAAGGCCAGCAACCGCGCCTTCGCTGGAGGGTGTATCGGGGGAGGCATTGGCGGATGCATTGGGGGCTACATCAGCAGGCTCGGTTGACTCAGCCGTGGCAGGCAGCAGCATGGCGACACGCTCAGGCAAACCAAGGTCTGTTTCTTCGTGCGAAGAAACATCAGGGCTCGGTGCCGCAACCGCCAGGCGCCGCTCCGGCTGTGCATCATGCGTCACGCCCACCTCAGGCGGTAAATCCTTGGGCTCGATCATCTGCGCTGGGGCCATCACGGTGAGCCAGTGGCAGATGTTCTCCAACTGGCGCACGTTGCCGGGGAAGGCGAAGGTGCTCAACCAGGCCAGGGCTGCATCTGAAATCCGCTTGGGCTCAATGCCCAGTTGCAGTGCGCTTTGCTTCAGGAAGTGACGCGTCAACATCGGGATGTCGTCACGCCGCTCACGCAAAGCGGGCAGGCGCAGGCGGATGACGTTCAGGCGGTGGAACAGGTCTTCACGAAACGCGCCGTCTTTGACGCGCTGCTCCAGATTTTGATGGGTGGCGGCGATCACGCGCACATTGGTTTTGACCGCCGTGTGGCCGCCCACGCGGTAGAAGTGGCCGTCGCTCAGCACGCGTAGCAAGCGGGTTTGCAGATCGAACGGCATATCGCCAATTTCATCGAGAAACAGCGTGCCGCCGTCGGCCTGCTCAAAACGGCCCCGGCGCATGGTCTGCGCGCCAGTGAAGGCACCGCGCTCGTGGCCAAACAGCTCGCTCTCCAGCAGGTCTTTTGGAATGGCGGCGGTGTTGATCGCCACAAACGGGCCATTGGTTCCCTTGGTGCTTACGTCGCCACGCGGGGAGTGTTTATGCAGCGCGCGGGCGACCAGCTCTTTGCCTGAGCCGGATTCGCCGGTGATCATAACTGTCACACTGCTTTGGCTCAGGCGACCGATGGCGCGAAAGACATCTTGCATGGCGCTGGCCTGGCCCAGCATTTCCGTCGCGGCGGCCTCGCTTTGCACGCTCACTTCTTCACGCTGGCTTTCTTCCACCGCGCGGCGAATCAGCTCCACCGCCTTGGGCAGGTCAAACGGCTTGGGCAGGTACTCAAACGCGCCGCCTTGAAAAGCGGAGACAGCACTGTCCAGATCCGAAAACGCCGTCATGATGATGACGGGCAGCGCGGGATATTTGGCTTTGACTTTGTCCAGCAAGTCCAGGCCGGAGCCGCCGGGCATGCGAATGTCGCTCACCAGTATCTGCGGGCACTCATCATCACTCGCCGTGGCCAGTGCCAGCAGCACGTCTTTGGGATTGGTGAAGCTGCGCGTGGGCAGGTTCTCACGCAACAGCGCTTTTTCCAGCACGAAGCGAATCGACTGGTCGTCATCTACTATCCAAATCGGCTTCATTTGCGTCGATGTCCCTTGTGGTCTACCCGAATTCGATCACTGAATCGACAGTCAGGGCAGCGGTATCAAAATCTGAAAATCCGTGCGTCCCGGTGTACTCTCACAGTCAATCGTGCCATGGTGCTGCTGCACAAAAGTTTGTGCCAGCGTTAACCCCAAGCCAGAGCCCCCTTCCCTGCCGGAGACCAGCGGGTAAAAGATGCGCTCTTTGATCGAGTCTGGCACACCAGGCCCGTTGTCAATGACATGCAATTCCAATGCCAATCGATAGCGCTGCTTGCCGAAGGTGATTTGCCGCGCCACGCGGCTGCGAAATGTAATCTCCCCGTTACCTGTGGCAATCTGCTCGGCCAGCGCCTGGCAGGCGTTGTGCGCAATGTTGAGCACGGTTTGAATCAACTGCTCACGGTCGCCGCGAAACTCGGGGATCGAGATGTCGTAGTCGCGCACCACACGCAGGCCCTTGGGAAACTCGGCCAGGATCAGCGAGCGCACCCGCTCACACACTTCATGGATGTTCACATCACCCACCAGGTGGGGCCTGCGGTGTGGGGCCAGCAGCCGATCCACCAGCGTTTGCAGGCGGTCAGCCTCGCGGATGATGACCTGCGTGTACTCGGTCAGCCCGCGCGATTCAATCTCCATCTCCAGCAGTTGCGCGGCACCGCGTATGCCACCCAGCGGGTTCTTGATTTCATGCGCCAGGTTGCGAATCAACTCTTTGTTGGCCTGTGCTTGGTCGGCCAGGCGGTCTTCACGGTCTTGCTTGGCCTGCTGCTCCTGCGGCAGCATTTCAATCACGATGTCGCGGCCAATTTCGGTCTGCGTCACGATCACGTGGACGGGGATGGGTTCATGATTGAGTCGCCTCAGCCACGCGTCGTAGCGCAGCGCAGCAAACTCGTTGCCGCCCGCGCCTTGCAAAGCATTAGCCAGCAAATGGGGTTCGGTGAAGCTGGCGGGCAGGTGCGCGCCTTCGATCATGCGGCGCGAGGTGCCCAATGCATCTTCGAGCGCCGAGTTGGCAAACAGAACGGTGCCATCGGTTCGCACCACTGCTACCAAGGTAGCCAGCAGGTCAAACGCCCCGAAATTGCTAGCGAGGCTGCTGTCGGCGCTGGCCGATGCGGGCTTGGGATTTAGTATTTTGGACTTGGTCAAGCCAGCTATTTTGCCGCATACACCGAAGCTTTGGCCAAGCCTGCGCTAAGCCCAGGCCTGGCAAGGGATTTCAGCGTGGGGTCGAAGCGTTCGCAGCGTTGGCCGCAGTGGACGCGGCACTGCGCCCTAACTCCCGGCGGATGCCGGCAATGTCACTCTCTACACGGCCCAAATTGGCCTTCAGTTCTGCGACGCGATCCAGGTACTTTTGGTAATTGCGTGACTCGTCGCCGCGCTTCTCAGGTTCACCGTTGTTGTACTCCAGCGCCAGCTCGGTCTTGCGTGCTTCAGCCCGGCGCAGCTCGGTCTCCATGATGCCTTTGGCATCTGCGTCGCGGGCGCGCTGGTCGTTGACATCAACCCGCTGACCGGGTGAGGTGCTGGAGGGTGTCGCCACGGCCAGCTTCACGCCGTTTTGAACCGCAGCAGGCTTCGTGCCCTGCACCACGGTGACATTGCCGCTCTCGAGCAGCTTGCAACCGCGCGCCTTGGGATCGTTGAGCGAGTTGGTGTAGTAGTTGTCGTCGCAGCGGTACATGCGATCCTGCGCTTGCACTTGCGTTGCAAACAACGCCGCCAGTGACAAACAGACCAGAGGGGCAAAAGCGACGAAGGGGATGGAATGAGACTGTTTCATGCTTTCTCCACGCATCAAGATGCAGGAATGGTCTGTCAGTATGCGTCAATTGCTCATTTTTTCAAAATGTCGGGGTATTGAGCCAAGCCCCAAAAGCAAAAGAACGGCCTAAGCCGTTCTTTTTAGGAGACAAAGACTGCTATTACAGCGAGTAATACATTTCAAATTCGATGGGGTGTGTCGCTTGGCGCAGACGCGTCACTTCACCCATCTTGAGATCAATGTAGGCATCCAGCATGCTGTCGGTGAACACGCCGCCTTTGGTCAGGAAGGCGCGGTCTGCGTTCAGGCAATCCAGCGCCTGATCCAGGCTGTGGCACACGGTTGGGACTTTGGCGTCTTCTTCCGGCGGCAGATGGTACAAGTCCTTGGTGGCGGCTTCACCGGGGTGAATCTTGTTCTCGATGCCGTCCAGACCAGCCATCAGCAATGCTGCAAAGCAAAGGTAGGGGTTGGCCAAAGGATCCGGGAAACGCGCCTCAATCCGGCGACCACGTGGGTTGGCCACAAACGGAATGCGAATCGAAGCCGAGCGATTTTTGGCCGAATAGGCCAGCTTGACCGGTGCCTCATAACCGGGCACCAGACGCTTGTAGCTGTTGGTGCCGGGGTTGGTGATGGCGTTGAGCGCCCGGGCATGCTTGATGATGCCGCCCACGTAGTAAAGCGCGGTGTCAGACAGGCCGGCATAGCCGTCGCCCGCAAAGATATTTTTGCCATCTTTGCTGATCGATTGGTGGACGTGCATACCGCTGCCGTTGTCGCCCACGATTGGCTTGGGCATGAAGGTCGCGGTTTTGCCATAGGCGTTGGCAACGTTTTGCACCACGTATTTCAGGATCTGCGTCCAGTCAGCGCGCTGCACCAAGGTGCTAAAGCGTGTGCCAATTTCGTTTTGGCCCGCGCCCGCCACTTCGTGGTGAAACACTTCAACCGGAACGCCCAGGCCTTCGAGAATCAACGACATCTCGGCGCGCATGTCTTGCGTGCTGTCCACTGGGGGCACGGGGAAGTAGCCGCCTTTGACGGTGGGGCGATGGCCGCGGTTGCCGCCTTCAATCTTCTTGCCGCTGTTCCAGGGGGCTTCGTACTCGTCGATCTTAAAGAACGAGCCCGACATGTCGGTGTTCCAGCGCACGTCATCAAAAATGAAGAACTCAGGCTCAGGGCCGAAAAAGGCCGTATCGCCAATGCCAGTGGACTTGAGGTAGGCCTCGGCGCGCTTGCCGACCGAGCGCGGATCGCGGTCATAGGCCTTGCCATCGCTGGGCTCGACCACATCGCAGCTCATGAAGAGCGTGGTTTCTTCAAAAAACGGGTCGATGTTGGCGGTGTTGGGGTCCGGCATCAGTTGCATGTCAGAGGCTTCAATGCCCTTCCAGCCGGCGATGGAGGAGCCGTCAAACGCATGGCCTGAGGTGAATTTGTCTTCGTCAAAATGGGACACCGGCACGGTCACGTGCTGCTCTTTGCCTCGGGTGTCGGTGAAGCGAAAGTCAACGAACTTGACTTCATGCTCTTTCACCATCTTGATCACGTCTGCGACGGTCTTTGCCATCAAATACTCCTGTTGATTGAAATTAAGAAAACTTTACGATAAAGCTTTGCGGGGGTGAGAATGCAGTTTTTGTGCCAAGACCCGCATCATGCCAATCTTGCCAAACCGCCTATTTTGCCCGATATTTGCGCCGGTTTGACACCGGCTTGGCATCGGTTTTCTGCACCGACAACGCACCAAACGATCAACCAATGCATTATTTTGGTGCAAATTTGGTGAGTATTGAAAAATGCACTGAATTAATGCAGACCTAAGAGCGCACCAACTCCGGGCCTAACTTGGCGTTGAATTTTCCCAGGCCTTTGAGCAGCGCCGCATAAGCACTCTCGACCAAACTTGGCGCGCCTTTCACGCCCAGCTCAATGTGCCGCCCGTATTCGGGGTGATCCACACTGGGCAGGCTGAACACCTTGGCTCCCTGGTAATCTCGTTCAATGTCTTCCATCAGCGGCGTAAGCGTGGCTTCCATCGCACCGAAGACAATGACGGATTTTTCGACCCAGGCGGCGGCTTGGTGACGATCGCGGTACTTGGAATCGATGACCGATTCAATCATCGGCCAAGCCATCACCGGGAAACCGGGA
>JANOTE010000255.1:0-1737 GCA_031416195.1 Rhodoferax sp. | reverse complement strand
GGCATGGCCACCGCTGGTGTTGCCCCGCGCATCATGGGCATTGGCCCCGCGCCCGCCACCCAAAAAGTGCTGGCGCTGACCGGTTTGACGCTGGCGCAAATGGACGTGATCGAACTCAACGAAGCCTTCGCCGCGCAAGGCGTGGCGGTGTTGCGCTTGTTGGGCCTGCAAGACGACGACCCGCGCGTCAACCCGAATGGCGGGGCGATTGCGCTGGGTCATCCGTTGGGTGCATCGGGTGCGCGCTTGGTGACAACTGCGATCAACCAGCTTCACCGAACGGGTGGCCGCTACGCGCTGTGTACGATGTGCATTGGGGTGGGGCAGGGGATTGCGATGGTAATTGAGCGGGTTTGAATGCCATGCAAGCCCTGATCTACAAACGTTATGGCGATGCCTCGGTGATGCAATTTCAGGAGGTCGAAGTGCCAACACCGGGCGCAGGCGAGGTGCTGGTCAAAGTCATCCGCGCGAGTTTGAATCCAGTCGATTTCAAGTTCCGCAACGGTATGTTGAAGCTGTTGCGCAAACCGAAGTTGCCTTGCACCATCGGCAAAGACTTCGCCGGTGAGGTCAGCGCGCTGGGCAGTGGCGTGACGCAGTTCCACGTTGGCCAGCGGGTGTTTGGCTCGTCGGATTCTTTGATCGGGCGTGGCAGTTGCGCCGGGTTCTTGTTGAGCCGCCTGGATTTGATGGCAGCGCTGCCCGAGGGAATCAGTTTTGAGGCCGCAGCCTGCCTAGGCGTTGCGGCGGGTTCGGCATTGCAAGCATTGACGGTTGTGGCGGGGCTGAAAAAGAGGCAGCGCCTGCTAGTCGTAGGAGCGTCTGGCTCTGTCGGCGCGGCAGGTGTGCAGATTGGGCACGCGATGGGCGCACACGTCACTGGCATCTGTGGGCCTTCCAATGTGGCTTACGTCAAGTCCATCGGTGCGGATGTTGTGCATGATTACAAAACCACTGACTGGACAGTGCTTGCTGAAAAATTCGACGTGATCCTGGACACCAGCGGCACCCACATCGCCTGGCAAAAAGCCCGGAGCCGCTTGGTCAACGGCGGGATCTATGCCGACACCTTTCCGAACGGTAAGCGGTTTTTGAACCAGATCATCTCGTCGTTGACATCTAACGAGCGCTGCCATGCCTTCATGCTCAACACCAACCCTGCTTTGCTGCAGGGTCTGGCGGATTGGGCTGTAAGAGGCGTGTTGCAGCCGCGCGTGGCCGAGCGGGTAAAACTCGATGGTGCCGTGACCGCGTTGAGCCGCATGGAAGCCGGCAAGGTACAGGGCAAGGTGGTGGTCGAGATCGCTTGAAATCGATGCCATCCAACGCAAGGCAGTAAACCGCTAAGCCCCCAATAGCATTTACTGATCCGCCCGCGCCTGCAACCCAATCAGCGCAGAAGCCGGAAATAGGTTCTGAGGTCATCTACAAACGCCACCGGCTGCTCAAACGCTGCGAAATGCCCGCCTTTGGGCATGCTGGCGAAATGGCGAATGTCGGGGAAGTCGGCTTGCAGCCATTTGCGGATCGGGATGACGATTTCTTTGGGGTAAGCGGCCACTCCCACGGGCACGCGCACCGGGCCGTTTTTGCTGCGGTTCCGGCCAAAGCTTTCCCAATACAGCCGGGCTGAGGAAGCGGCGCTATGGGTGGCCCAGTAAAACATCACGTTGTCGAGAAGTTCGTCGCGCGTCAATATGTTCTCGGGGTGACCATTGCAGTCAGTCCAGGCCC
>JANOTE010000254.1:0-1799 GCA_031416195.1 Rhodoferax sp. | reverse complement strand
CAATCAACAGCGCGGCCAGAAACGCGCCGCCAATACTGCCCAGACCGCCGGTGACGACGACGACAAAAGTTTCCACGATCACGTTCATGTCCATCTGCAGGTGCGCGGGTTCGCGCGGCAACTGCAGCGCACCGGCCAGCCCGGCCAGCGCGCAACCCAGCACCACGGCGCCGAGCATCAGCGGCTTTGGGTTCACGCCAAGCGCAGCCAGCATGCTGCGATCTTGCGTGGCGGCACGCAGCCGTTGGCCGAACAGCGTGTGCTTGAGCAACAGGTGCAAGCCCAGCCAGACCAGCGGGCCGAGCGCAATCATCGCCAGCTGGTAGACCGGAAAAAATTCGTCGCCAATCTGCACCGCGCCTTTAAGGCCCGGAAAGCGCGGCGCAAACACTTCGTCAGGCCCGAAGCTCCATTGCATCGCATCATGCATCGCCAGAGTAAGCCCGAAGGTGGCGACCAGCTGGTACAGCTCAGGCGCCCCCACCATGCGTCTTAACAAGAGATATTCGGCTACAGCCCCCGTAATACCTGCGCAAGCAGCTCCTAAAACAATAGCAATAAGATACAGCAACGCACTGTCACTCCAGGCCGGAAACCAGTTGGTGACCCAATGCGCAGTGAATAGCGCGCCCAGCATGAAGAAGCTGCCATGCGCAAAATTGACGATGCGCGTCACGCCAAAGATCAGTGTCAACCCCGCCGCCATCAGGAACAGGGTGGTGGCGTAGGACAGGCCACCGAGGAGCTGGACGAAAACGGCGCTCAAGCTTAGTGCAGCGTTTTTGTGAACGCCACGCCCAATTGGCTTGCAGCCGCTTGAAGCCGCCGGTCGTGTGTCCACACGGTCGTTCCAGGCAGCAGAACAGCAGCAGTCAACAAGTGCATGTCCACATAGCCCACACCTCTGCCATACAGGTGATGCCGGTCAACAAGCGCCATGACTTCAAGATGGCTTGCAACTTGCGCCATCGGCAAATAGGGCAAAAACTCCAATGCATTTTCTCGTTGCTGCTTGCTGCCCATGGCAACCTCGCCCAGCACCATTTCATGCATTAATACTTGCTGAAAAGACAGCAATTGGGCCAGCTGCGGCTGGCCTCCAGACTTGAGAAAGTCCACCCAGACGGACGAGTCAATCAACACCATAAAGCCGCAGTTTCAGGTTTTATATTTGTCAGCTTTGCCAGTGGACTTTTTTGGCGGCTCGGTTTCAAGTTCAGAATCGTTTTCAGGTTCTGGCCGTCTCCGCGGCGTCAGTTCAAGGTCAGGCATTGACCCGCCCAGCAAAGCCAGCCGGCGCGCGCTTTCGCGGGCGATGATGGCTTTCAGGCTTTCGCGAATCAGCGGCGTGCGATCAGTGATGCCGGTGAGCATCGAGGCCCGTGCCAGCAAGTCGTCGTCAAGGGTGATGGTGGTGCGCATGGTGGACTCCAAAGAGTAGAAAAAACCATCTTACAGCATCGTTTGATGCTGTAAAAAATGCTGTTGGCAGGGCGTGCCTACACCAGACTTGTCAACGCCGCATAGCGTTTGAACAAAAACGCCACCCGCTCGCCGTCATTGGCGTAGGAAGCCATGCCGCCATCGGCTTGATAGGCGGCATCGACAGCCTGGTCTAACGCGGCGTGCGCTTTGGCCAGGTTGGCAGGCATCAGGCCGGGGTCATACAGCTGCGCCAGCGTAGATGACGCGCCTGCAGTTTGGTGTACGGCCCGGGCATCGAGCACCGCTTGCGCGGCGGCTTCTATCCTGGCAATCAGTTTGGCGCTGGCCAGATCAGATTTGGTAGATACTATTGT
>JANOTE010000253.1:0-6043 GCA_031416195.1 Rhodoferax sp. | reverse complement strand
GGCTACTTTTTTGGCAATCTTCCGTTCGTTAAAACACATCTGGACAAAATCATCTGGGCGATGATTTTTGTGCCGGGTCTGTTGGTGCTGTTCGGAGCCTGGAAGGCGCGGCGCAGGGCAACCGTGTAACTCCAAGCTTGCCCTGAGCCCCGGTTGCTTCAAGCCAGCCTGGCCCGCAAAAAATCCAGCATGGCGCGGTTGCGTGTGAGGCGCAGGCGGTCTGGCGTAGCCACCGCGTTGATGCTGGTGCCAAATTTGGTGATGGGTGTCCAGTTGGCCAGCACGCGCACCAGGCGGCCAGCGGCCAGGTGCTCGTCGCAGGCAAACAGCGGAAGCAGGGCAATGCCCAAGCCGGCCACCGCCGCGCTGGCGGTGGCATCGACGTTGTTGGCGTGGTATCGGCCACGCACGCGCACCGTCTGGGTTTCTTCTCCTCGCACCAGTCGCCATGCATCGTCCGCGCTTTCGCGCCAATAGCTCATGCAGGGGTGCTGCGCCAAATCTTGCGGACTGGCGGGCAGCAGGTTGTTGGCGAGGTACTGGGGTGCAGCGCAAATGACCGAATCAAGCCGCGCCACGGGGGTCACCGTCAAACCTGGGGCGACGATGGAGGTCATGCGCAGGGCGATGTCGATGCGCTCGTAGGCGATGTCCATCAAACGGTCTTCGAGCAGCAGTTCGATCTCGATGCCGGGGTGACGTAGCAGGAACTCGGGCATCAGCGTGGCTAGCACTTTTTGACCCCAGGATTCTGGGGCCGTCATGCGAATCTGGCCACTGATCGCCTGGCGCAAGTCGCGCAGGCTTTCATCCGCATTGCCCAAAGTGGCCAGCGCCTGGCGCGCGAAGACAAGGTAGGTTTCACCTGCCGGTGTCAGCGCCACATGGCGCGTGCTGCGCGCAAACAGCGTGGCCTGAACGGCAGCCTCTAACTGCGCGATGCGCTTGCTGACGACGCTTTTGCTGATGTCCAGCGAGGCGGCGGCCGCACTCACGCCCATGTGGTCGGCCACCTTCACGAAGGTGGTGAGCAGGTCAGTCGAAACATTCATTGTCAGCTTTTCGAGAACAATCTGTTTGCATTTCAGCAGATGCGCTCGACCCTGTCAAACACTAGACTAGCGTTCCTATAAACGAGGAGACACCATGACAGACGAAATGTTGATTTACGCCGACCCCATCACCGTCAACTGCCGCAAAGTGCTGGCCGGAATGGCTTTTTTGGATGCGCCGTTCAAGCGCGTACACGTGGACTATTTCAAAGGCGAGCACAAAGAGCCCGCTTACTTGGCCATCAACCCCAATGCTTCGGTGCCGTCGTTGGTCGATGGCAAATTCGAGCTGTGGGAGTCCAATGCGATCTTGCAATATGTGGCGGACAAGTTGGGCCGCGACAGCGCTTATCCGAAAGACCTGCAAGTGCGCGCTGACGTCAACCGCTGGCTGCTGTGGGAGTCTTCAAGCTGGTTCCCCAACTGCTACTCGTTCTTGGTTGAGAATTGTGTCAAGCCGCTATTGGGTTCCACCGCAGACCAGGCCGTGCTGGATGCGCAGACCATGCAGTTCAACAAGCTGGCGGCAATTTTGGAGACCCGCCTGGCCAAGAGTGATTGGGTTTGCGGCAGTCAGCCGACGATTGCCGACATCGCCCTGGCCGCCCCAATGCACCTGCATCAATACCAGCAGTTGCCACTCCAAGGCTTCCCCCATTTGCAACGCTGGTTGACCGAGCGGGTGGAGAAGCTGCCGAGCTGGCACAACACCTATGTGGGGCCAGGTTTCACCCTGACCCGGCCCTGAAAATACACCACCACCCCTCACTTATGACTGCCGCACAAACTGTTCGCACCCAGCTCAACTACACGGTTGACAACGGTATAGCCCCGGACTACTACTTTTACGAACCGAAGGAGCCCGTCACCCGCAACCCACCGGGTACGGATGTCCAGCCGGTTGACATTCAAGACGGTTGGCCCCAGGTCAACAGTTTTTCGCTGGATCGCGAAGGCTTTGCGCTCAAGCCGTTCACGCAGGAGTTCGAGCAGTTTGGCGACGATGAGGCGGTGCGCGGCACTTTCTACGCCCAGGTGGTGGCGTTTGTGAAGCAACACACGGGTGCCAAGCGGGTGGAAGTTTTTGACCACACCATCCGCAAGCGCCTGCCAGCCGACTTGAAGGTACAAACCGCGGTGCAGCGCCCGGCAGTGATGTTGGTACACAGCGACTACACCGTGGCCTCGGGCCCGCAACGGGTGCGGGATCTGTTTCCAATGGAGGCGGATGATTTGCTGAGCCGACGCGTGGCCTTCTTCAACGTCTGGAAGCCGCTGTACCGCCGGGTCGAGGAGCTGCCGCTGGCGATGTGCGATGCCAGTACGCACGTGGCAGCCGACCTGCTGCGCATGGACTTGAAATACGCTGAGCGCACCGGCGAAATTTACGTCCTTCGCCATTCCAGCGCGCACCGGTGGTACTACTTTCCGCAGATGGAGCCGACCCAGGCGCTGCTGCTTAAAACCTACGACTCCGAGACCGATGGCCGCGCCCGTTTCATGGGCCACAGCGCGTTTGAAGACCCCACTTCACCGCCTGATGCCCCCAAGCGCGAGAGCATTGAAGTGCGCACCATGGCGTTCTTCTAGAGTAGCTTTAAGGGGGAAATCGGCAGATATATTTGCTACTATAAATGTAGCAATATTCGCATATTATTCGGGAGCCATAGTCCTAATTCGTTACAAGTACTGGCAAGAGAAGGTAATTTAGCTGCCTGCAAGCCAAATTTCACCACATTTGTAGTAAAATAACAAAGCCTATCTCCGCTGTGTGATATTCAAGGGCTTTCAAAGGAGAAAAGAAAAAAGCCGCACGTCTTTGGAACGATGCGGCTTTATAAATGGTGCCCGGGGCCGGACTCGAACCGGCACGCCTTGCGGCGGGGGATTTTGAGTCCCCTGAGTCTACCAATTTCACCACCCGGGCGTTGGATGCGAAGTCCTGAATTATGGCACAGTGTGGGCATGACCAAGACACCTGACTATCCAACCATCGAAGATGCCATCGGCAACACGCCATTGGCTGCCCTGCAGCGCATTGGCGCGGCTGAAAACGTGCTGCGCGGCAACGTGATTCTGGGCAAGCTCGAAGGCAACAACCCGGCCGGCTCGGTGAAAGACCGCCCTGCGCTGTCGATGATTGCGCGTGCGCAGGAGCGTGGCGAGATCAAGCCGGGCGACACGCTGATTGAGGCGACCTCGGGCAACACAGGAATTGCGCTGGCGATGGCCGCTGCCATCAAGGGCTATCGCATGATTTTGATCATGCCGGAGGATTTGTCGATTGAGCGGGTGCAGACCATGAAGGCGTATGGTGCCGAGTTGATTTTGACCCCCAAAAGCGGCGGCATGGAGCACGCCCGCGATCTGGCGGACACCATGGTCAAAGAGGGTAAAGGCCGCGTGCTGGATCAGTTTGCCAATCTGGACAACCCGCGCGCGCATTACGAGACGACTGGCCCCGAGCTGTGGCAGCAGACGGGCGGGCGCATCACCCATTTTGTGAGCGCCATGGGCACTACGGGCACGATCACTGGTGTGTCGCGCTATTTGAAGGAGAAGAACCCAAAGGTACGCATCATCGGGGCGCAGCCGTCAGAGGGCTCACGCATTCCGGGTATTCGTAAATGGCCCGAAGCTTATCTGCCCAAAATTTACGATCCCACGCATGTGGATGAGTTGGTCTACGTGAGCCAGAAAGACGCTGAAGACATGGCCCGGCGCATGGCGCGGGAGGAGGGCATTTTTGGCGGCATCTCAGCGGCGGGGGCCTGCTGGGTGGCGCAGGAAATCGCCAAGAACGTGACCGAGGCCACAATTGTCTTCATCGTCTGCGACCGGGGCGACCGCTACCTGTCCACGGGTGTTTTTCCCGCTTAAAACTACACAGATCCTCAAATAATATGGCCCACGAATTCAAATTTTGTCCCGACTGCGCCACCCCGCTGGAGCACATTGCCAGCATGGAAGACGGCGGTGAAAAGACGCGCCTGCGCTGCGTGGCCTGCGGCTACACGCACTGGAACAACCCCACGCCCGTTCTGGCAGCGGTGATCGAATACAACGGCCAGATTTTGCTGGCCCGCAACGCTGCCTGGCCCGGCAAGATGTTTGCGTTGATCACCGGTTTTATGGAGGCGGGGGAAACACCGCAGGGCGGCATTGAGCGTGAGATTGCCGAAGAAACATCACTGAAAACGCATGAGCTGAACCTGATCGGCGTGTATGACTTTCAGCGCATGAACCAGGTCATCATTGCCTACCACGCGGTGTGCAGCGGCGAGGTGAAGCTGTCGCCCGAGCTGGTGGACTACAGGCTTTACGCGCCTGCGGACGTGAAGTGCTGGCCCGCTGGCACGGGCTACGCGCTGGCAGACTGGCTCAAGTCGCGCGGCCATGAGCCTGAGTTCGTCGAGTGGTCGCGCCGGGCTTGATTCGCCGCATTCCTTGAATTGCTTAAAATCACGTTAAATCTTTAGGACATTGCATGAACATCGACCAAGACCTTGACACCCGTGGCCTGAACTGCCCACTGCCTATTTTGAAGGCGAAGAAAGCGCTGTCTAGCATGGAGAGCGGGCAGACTTTGCGAATCACCGCGACCGACTCAGGTTCGGTGCGTGATTTCCAGGCGTTCGCGCGCCAAACGGGCAACGAGTTAATCGATCAACAGACGGCGGGCGCAGACTTCATCCATGTCATGCGACGTCGGTAAATTTCAAAGAGAGTTCAAAGCCGCGAGAGTTGATCCTGCACTTTCGCCAAGGTCGACACAAAATCCGCCACGCGTTTGCGCACCTGTTCAATCACGACCGGAGGCGCTTTGGCGACAAACGCTTCGTTGCCCAGGTTGTTGTTGGCTTTGGCGATTTCAGCCTCCAGCCGAATCACTTCTTTACCCAGGCGGATTTTTTCTGCGGCAACGTCCACCTGCATGTGAAGGCACACCCGGGCATCGCCCACCACCGCCACGGGCGATGATTGCACGGACGATTGCCACTGGCGTTCATCCTCAAACAACTTGACTTCATTGAGCTTGGCCAGCGCCTGCAACACGGGCGCGGCCTGCGTCATGAACTGGGTATCGCCCAAAACGTAAAGTGGCAATTTGCTGGCGGGCGACACATTCATCTCGCTGCGCAGAGCGCGGCAGGCATCGACCAGTGCCTTGAGCTTGGTGACGTAGGCAATGGCGGTCGGGTCGATTTTTTCTGGCTGCGCTTGCGGGTAGCGGGCAATGCTGACGGACTCGCCAGGCAATCCGGCGACAACTGAAACCTTTTGCCACAGCGCCTCGGTGATGAACGGAATGACAGGGTGCGCCAGGCGCATCACGCACTCCAGCGTGCGGATCAAGGTGCGGCGCGTCGCGCGTTTTTCAGCATCCGTGCCATTCTGGATTTGCACCTTGGCAATCTCCAGGTACCAGTCGCAAAACTCGTTCCAGACGAACTCATAAATCGTGTTGGCGACGTTGTCCAGCCGGTAATCAGCAAAACCTTTGGCAACGTCCGCCTCGACCTGCTGCAACACCGAGCTGATCCAGCGGTCTGCCTGGCTGAAACGCATATAGCCGTGGAATGGCTGGCCAGGGGTGCACTCAGCCTTGGTGTGCTCTTGCAGGCCGCAGTCTTGCCCCTCGCAGTTCATCAGCACAAAGCGCGTGGCGTTCCACAGCTTGTTGCAAAAATTGCGATAGCCTTCGCAACGCTTGGTGTCGAAATTGATGTTGCGGCCCAGGCTGGCGTAGCTGGCCATGGTGAAGCGCAAGGCATCCGCGCCATAGGCGGGCATTCCGATGGGGAACTCCTTGCGCACGCGCGCGGCCACCTTGGGTGCGGTCTCGGGCTTGCGCAGGCCCACGGTCGATTTTTGGACCAGGGTGTCGATGTGAACGCCGTCGATCAAATCCACCGGGTCAAACACAATTCCCACGGACTGGCTCAATTTATTTGCCACGCAGTCACCGACCAAGCCGGGGATGTATACGG
>JANOTE010000252.1:0-1653 GCA_031416195.1 Rhodoferax sp. | reverse complement strand
CGCTGCGCGTGGATTCGCCAATTGAAGTGGAATACCTGAAGCACGGCGGCATCCTGCCGTTTGTGTTGCGCGAGTTGATGGCGGCGTAAGCACTCTCGCCCAACCAACACACGTATTCCCTCCCCTTCAGGGCATAGGTATCTACACATCTTTTCATGGCCCGTGCCGGTTTGGGAAGACAAATTGTGCATATTGTTTGAGTTGATCGACATCATAATGTTCAAGCAAGGTCAGCGTCGAGAGCAGCAACCACAGGCCGTTGAACAAGGCGGGCGCGGTGACCGGCTTTGTTCGTTTGGTCTGCCGCCCGCTGATGCGCACCAGAAAGTTCTGGATTTCAATCGCCTGCGGGCTGGTTGCCGCCGCCAACTGCCAACCCAGCACACAGGCGCAACTGGCCACCACCAGCCGCTTGGCAATGGCCTGGGCATCATCCTGCAACCAGTCTTCCATCTGCTGTCCAGCGCTCTTGAGCAGCTTGAACATCGATTCGATCTGCCAGCGATAGTAATACCAACGTGCGATGGTCTGCGCGTCCACGTCATCGGGTGCGTTGGTGAGCAGCAGCCACTGCGCCAGCAACAGGCCTTGGGCATCGTGGATGCGGCTGACCACCAGACGCAGCGCCAGCGGAATGCCGGCCACCGGCGCCACGCGCTTGCCATCGACCTTCCGGGCGGGCTTGGCCTTGCGCGTAATGAGCACATGGGCCTGCGCGACGCTTTGCCATGCAGGCCGACCGTGGTAGAGCACTTCGCCCGCGCTTTGATACGTCAACCGCTCGGCCAAGTCCATGGACTTGACCGAAGCCCCCTCGAAACAGACTGCCGGAGCATTCTTCGCGCGCACCAGAAAGCGGTGGCCTTGTGCCGACCACTCACGCCAATGCGCCACCGAATCGGCCTCCCGATCCACGATGTGCATCAGCGGCTTGTTCCAGCCCTGCGCCTGGATCCAGTCCAACCGCCCGCTCAACTCGTCCAGGTGCCTCTCGCACAAACGCGGGCGCTGGTGCATGGTGGTATACACCTGCCTGTCGTTCATCAGATTATGCACCACCGGCGCCAGCGGTTTGCCGCTCACGTCGCTCACCAGCACCGCGCTTTGCAGGTCGTAGCCCACGTCGGTCTTGTGCGTCATTTTGCGCCGGTCGTTCTTGCTCGTATGGCCGCCAAAGTTGATCCGCGACCAGTCGTGCATCATCAGCCCGTAGCGTTCGCAGTGTTCGTCGAGCAGCGAGCCCGCCGCGCTCAACAGCGGTCGTGCCAATTCGGGCAGGGTGACCCGTGGGTTATTCAGAAAACGCCACGCCGCCTGGGTATAGGTCGCGCTGCTGCGGGTATCGGGCAATGCAGTTATGCCCGCCGCCAGCGCTTGCGCGCCTCGCACGTGTTGTTGCAACATGATCTCCCAGCGCGCGGCGAGCCTTACATCAATTCGAGGTTTTTCAAGAGCATGCCTGTGCTTCTAACATGCCCAATATTTTTGTACAACCCCTTTACCAACTAAAGATGTGTAGATACCTATGCCCTGAAGGGGAAGGAGCTTCTTTGGCAATTCGATTGCCCTGAAAATTACACCTTCTTCTTGAGCACTTCCGGTATCAACCCGGTATGCACATGCCCCGCGCGAAATTGATCGGACTTCAATATC
>JANOTE010000251.1:0-8111 GCA_031416195.1 Rhodoferax sp. | reverse complement strand
ATCCGGTTTGCGGCAGGGACGTGGCCGGCTCGCTGAATCGACCAAGGGTCTGACTGATATTGCCATCGGCGACTCGGTTGATGGGGCTGGCAACAGAGGCTGTTTGCTTCATCATGATGTTCACACCGTACGCGAGTACAGGAAGTTGAATTAAGTGCCACGGCCGAAATGGCAATGGATATGCAACAGAATGTAGGTGTAACGGACGCGGCGATGAAGTCGGGGCTTGGCTTTACTCCGAGTAAGAATTTACCTTACAGATCAGCAGCTCGCAGAGACTGCTTGAAGTGTTTTGCCGGTCTTGGGGTCATACACCACCAAGTTGATTTGGCGCGGATGGCCGGGTGTGGCTGCAATGCTGCGCCAAGTCAGTTTTTGAGGCGTTCTAACGGCCAACGAGTAGTCCCCAGCCGGCGTGTATTGTCGAACGACGTAGTCGTGCCGCAACAACTCGCCCGCGGTTTCGCCAGATTTGACCTTGGATCTGTGGCCGTGCTCCGTCACGCTCCAGTAGGCAGACCAGGTGCCTGCCGTGCCTACCGTGGCCTCTACATCGTCAGAACGCCTTTCTGAATAATCACGCTGAAGTACCTCCAACGCTTATGGCAAACTCGCGCCCTGCACTGACAGAGCAACCTAGACCGCAACGCCTGTTGAGTCGCAAAATTTCGAGTGCTTCTTACATCCATGCAAAAAAATATCGACCCCACCAACGCGCAAATTAACACGCAAATCATCTCCCAGCTCGCGCAGGAAATCCGGGTTCAGGTCAAGCAGGTTCAGTCTGCGGTGGAATTGCTGGACGGCGGTGCCACGGTGCCCTTTATCGCCCGCTACCGCAAGGAAGTGACCGACGGCCTGGACGATATTCAACTGCGTGAGATCGAAGCCCGTTTGGGTTATTTGCGCGAGTTGCAGGCCCGCCGCGCGGTTATCGCGTCTGCCATCGACGAGCAGGGCAAGATGACTGCCGCCTTGCTGGGTCAGTTGAATGACGCGGCAACGAAGCAGGCGCTGGAAGATTTGTACCTGCCTTTCAAGCTCAAGCGCCGCACCAAAGGCCAACTGGCGCGTGAGGCAGGTTTGGAGCCGTTGGCCGATGCCTTGTTTGCCAATCCAACGCTGCTGCCGCACGACGAAGCCCAGGCGTTTGTGGTGCCGCTCAAACCGGTGACGGAGGGCGAGGACAAGCAGGCCGATTTTTCCACTGTTGCGGCCGTGCTGGATGGCGTGCGTGACATTTTGAGTGAACGCTGGGCCGAGAACCCGGCGCTGGTGCAGGCCTTGCGTGAATGGCTGTGGCAAGAGGGTCTGTTTCGTGCCTCCCTGATGGCGGGAAAAGACGAAAACAACGCCGATGTGGCCAAGTTTCGTGATTATTTTGCCTACGACGAGCCGATGGGCCGCGTGCCCTCGCATCGTGCGTTGGCGGTGTTTCGGGGACGTGCGCTGGATATTCTGGATGCCAAGCTGGTGTTGGCCGAGCCCGAAGTGGAGAAGGACATCAAGACCGCAGCCAAACCCGCTGTGTCGCTGGCCGAGGCCCGCATCGCCTTGTTTTTGGGCTGGAGCCATGCTGGCAGGGCCAGTGATGATTTGATCCGCAAGTGCGTGGCCTGGACCTGGCGCGTCAAACTAAGCCTCTCTACCGAGCGCGACCTGTTTTCGCGCCTGCGCGAAGATGCCGAAAAAGTGGCGATCAAGGTGTTTGCAGACAACCTGCGTGACTTGCTCTTGGCCGCTCCTGCTGGCCCGCGCGTCGTGCTGGGGCTGGACCCCGGCATCCGCACCGGCGTGAAGGTGGCCGTGGTGGATGCCACGGGCAAGCTAGTGGACACCACCGTCGTTTACCCACATGAGCCGCGCAAGGATTGGGAGGGCGCGCTGTTCGCGTTGGGCAAGCTGTGCGAAAAGCACGGCGTGAACCTGATTGCGATTGGCAACGGCACCGCCAGCCGCGAGACCGACAAGCTGGCGGGTGACTTGATCAAACAATTGACCAAACATTCAGACCGGGTCGTTGAAAAAGTGGTGGTGAGCGAGGCCGGTGCTTCCGTTTACTCGGCCAGCGAGTTTGCGTCCCAAGAGATGCCCGATGTGGATGTGAGCCTGCGTGGTGCCGCCAGCATTGCGCGGCGCCTGCAAGACCCGCTGGCCGAGCTGGTGAAGATCGACCCCAAATCCATCGGCGTGGGCCAATACCAGCACGACGTGAACCAGAGCGATTTGGCCAAAAGCCTGCAGGCCGTGGTGCAAGACTGCGTGAACTCGGTCGGTGTGGACTTGAATACCGCCAGCGTGCCCTTGCTGTCGCATGTGTCGGGCTTAAGCAGCAGCGTTGCCAAGGCGGTGGTGCGTTGGCGCGAGGCCAACGGCGCATTCAAAACTCGCCAGCAGCTTCTTGACGTGGCCGGCCTGGGGGCAAAAACCTTTGAGCAAAGCGCAGGCTTTTTGCGCATACGCGGGGGCGACAACCCGCTTGACATGACTGGCGTTCACCCCGAAACCTATCCGGTGGTGGAGCAAATCATCGTCAAAACAGGCCATGGCATCGCCAGCCTGATGGGCCGCGCTGACTTGCTCAAAACCTTGCGACCCGAGCTGTTTGCCAACGCACAGTTTGGCGTGATCACGGTGAAAGATATTTTGAAAGAGCTGGAAAAACCAGGCCGCGACCCACGCCCAGATTTCAAGGTGGCACGCTTTAACGACGGCGTGGAGGACATTAAAGACCTGAAAGAAGGCATGGTGCTCGAAGGAACTGTGAGCAACGTAGCGGCGTTTGGCGCGTTCATTGACTTGGGGGTGCACCAAGACGGCCTGGTACACGTGAGCCAGCTCAGCCACAAGTTTGTGACCGATGCGCGCGAGGTGGTGAAGACTGGGGACATCGTCAAAGTGCAAGTGGTGGAAGTGGATGTGGCCCGCAAGCGCATCGCGCTGACCATGAAGCTCGGTACACCGCCAGCACGGCGCGATGGGGCCGGTGACAACCGATTTCAGCCCGCCCATTCGCCCAGGCACAACGGCTCAGGCAGTGGTCATATTGCACGACCAGGGCAGGGCAGCCCCATGCCTGCGTCCACCTCGATGGCCAGCGCCTTTGCCAAGCTCAAACGCTGATCTGACACACATCTGATGGGCACAATACAGAGACATAATCACCCAAGTCGCAACCAGATTGGAAGGTCTGCCGTCATGAGATTGAAAGCGTGGAGATTAACCGCATGGAGCTGAGGCTTCTTTTGGCATCCCAGTTCAATTTGCCCAGCATTCCCCGCGTAGTGGCGTTGCTGCTGGCCGAGCTGGACAAGGACGAGCCTGATCTGATGAGGGTCTCGCAGCTGATCAGCACCGACCCGGCACTGACCACGCGGCTGCTGCAAATTTCCAACTCTGACCAGTACAGCCTGGCGTACACCATCAACAGCGTGTCCGAATCGCTGGCGATTCTGGGCTTGAAACATGTGCGCGCCGTCACCGCCAATGCGGCTGGGGCCAGTTCCTTCAAATCGGTGGTGGGCATCAACCTGCAGCAGTTCTGGCGCTACAGCCTGGATGTCGCCAAGATCGCGCGATCATTGGCAGGTGTGGTTCGCCAAAACCCGCAGGCTGCATTCACTTGCGGGCTGATCCACGCCGTGGGTGAGCTGGCCATGCACTTGGCTATGCCGGAAAAAATCGCCGTTGTTAACAAAAATATGCCGCCCTTGGGCCTGCGCCGCATCGGGCTTGAGATGCAGACCTTCGGCTACGACTATGGCCATGTGGGTGCGGGCTATGCCCGCCAATGGCAGTTCCCCCAGCCGATCGTGGATGCACTGGAGCACCAGGGCCGCCCCTTTGAGAAAGATGTGTTTGAGCCGCTGGCCGCCGTGATTCACCTGGCCACCTGGCGCGCCCGCGCGAAAGATGCAGGGCTGGACCAACGCGGCCTGGCGGTTACTTTCCCCGGCGAGGTCGGCGACCTCATGAAGCTGGACATCGACATGGTGTTGCAGCAAGACCCGATCGACTGGTCAGCCCAGGTGCAGGGCCAGCGCTTTAGGTGATCGCGCACAGCGGGTAGCGCCGCGTACACGGGATGCCAATGAGGGACAATTTGGCGATGCCCCGTTACCTCACTGCCGCCCTCTACAAATTTGTCGAACTGCCCGATTGCGCTGGCTTGAAACCCTCGCTGCAAGCCGTGTGCAACGCAAACAACGTCAAAGGCACGCTGCTGCTGGCCACCGAAGGCATCAACGGCACCATTGCCGGGCTGCCTTCAGGCGTACATGCGGTGCTTGCGCATCTGCGTGCCGATGCGCGACTGGCTGATCTCACACACAAAGAATCGTGGGCCGATGAGCCGCCGTTTCTGCGGATGAAGGTTCGCGTCAAGAAAGAAATCGTGACCCTGGGCGTGGCAGGTGTCAGCCCAACACGAATGGCCGGCAGCTACGTCAAGCCACACGACTGGAATGCGTTGATCAGCGACCCTGATGTGGTGGTGGTGGATACGAGGAATGACTACGAAGTACAAATCGGCAGCTTTAAAGGAGCGCTCGACCCGAACCTCAAAACCTTTGCCGATTTGCCCGAATGGGTAGCCGCTCAGGAGCAGGCGGGTGGCGTTTTGAGTGGCCGCAGCTCGAAGAAGCTCAAAGTCGCGATGTTTTGCACCGGCGGCATCCGCTGCGAAAAATCCACCGCGCTGTTGCGCATGCAAGGCTTTGACGAGGTCTATCACTTGGAAGGCGGCATCCTCAAATACCTCGAAACCGTGGCGCCAAAGGACAGCCTGTGGCAGGGTGAATGCTTCGTGTTTGACGAGCGTGTGTCGGTCGGCCACGGCCTGCAAGTTGGCACGCTGGAGCTGTGCCGCTCCTGCCGCCATCCCGTGGGCGACGAGCAGCGTGCGTCACCGTTTTACGAAAAAGGCATCAGTTGCCCCCACTGTTTTGACGCGAAAACGCCCGCGCAGAAAAGAGGCTTTGCCGAGCGACAGCGCCAAGTCGAGCTGGCTCGGCTGCGTGGTGCCGCGCATGTGGGCGCGAAGATGCCGATGAAAGCGCCGCAAAAACATCAGAAGATGACGAAAGTCGGTTAAATCGAAAAAAATTAACCTGGGAGTTAATTTTTTGTGATTTTTTGTGAATTTTCGCGGTTTTCATGTGTTCTTAGCCGAAATATGCGTTAAATTGCACCTTAGCCCACGAATAATTTGCGTAAATAGCTATATATTATGTAGCATTATTGTGGATCACCTGTAGGACAGCAACTACCCAAGACGGCGGCACCGTCTGCTGGGACGGCGCATCGGCTTTCATGACAATACGGGGTTGCGCCGCGCCGCTCGGCATGGTGTCGCATCTTCACTTGAATCACACGAAAGTACCCCGTGGTCCGCCTTCAATTTTCCATCGAACTTAACTACGACATCACCGATGTCGCCAGCGATTTCATTTTCAACATTCACGCGGCGCAAACGGCTGCGCAGACGGTGGTGAGCGAGTCACTGGCGATGAGCCAGCCAGTGGCCTGTAGCCTCTTCACGGACGACATCACCAACGCCCGGTTCCTGCGCTTCAAGGCAGCGCATGGGCCGCTGCTGGTGCGGTATGACGCGACGGTGGATTTGAACCACTTCACAGCGCAACCCGCCCAGATTGGCGAAGTTGCGGTGGCTGATTTGCCGGTATCGGTGCTGCGCTACATCTACCCCAGCCGCTACTGCCAGTCTGACCGACTGCACCGCCTGGCGGTCAAAGAGTTTGGCCATCTTTGGCAGGGCTACAGCCGGGTGCAGGCGATTCGCGACTGGGTGTTGAACCACGTCACCTTCAAATCCAACTCCTCCAACGGCAACACCACGGCGGTGGACACACTGATCGAACAGGTCGGCGTGTGCCGCGATTTCGCCCACTTGATGATCGCGCTGTGCCGCGCCGTCAACATCCCCGCGCGCTTTGCAACCGGCATCGATTACGGTGCCGACCCGGCGCTGGGTCCTACCGATTTCCACGCCTACGTGGAGGTTTACCTGGGGGATCGCTGGTACTTATTCGACCCTTCAGGCGTGGCGATTCCGATGGGGTTTGTGCGGTTTGGTACCGGCAAGGATGCCGCCGAGACTGCGTTTGCCACTTTGTTCGGCGGCGTTCTAGGCAGTGCCCCGCTGATTACGATCCAGGCGATTCCTGACGCACAAGGCGTGTTGGTGATGCCGCAGCATGTGCCGCACGCGCTGTCAACGGGTTAGCCGCAGGCTAACAAAAGCTAAAGCGCCTGCTCCAACATGCTGCGGTAGTCGTCTGGGCTGGCGATACGCGGGTTCATCTTGTGGCAATGGTCGGCCAGCGCGCCGGTGATGATTTTGTCAAACTGAGCCGGCGCCACGTTCATCGCTGCAGGCCACTGGGCAACCCTAGCCGGGCATTCATGTCGGTGATCGCGTCGGCGATGTCACCCGCGCTGGTCAACCCCATCGCATAGGCCATGCGCGCCATGCGGTTCTCTTTTTGCACCGATTCGGCGGACGCATTGAAGCGCACCACCGCCGGCAAAAACATCGCGTTCAAGGTGCCGTGATGCAGGCGTGGGTCTACACCGCCCAGGCTGTGGCTTAACGAATGCACGCATCCCAGGCCCTTTTGGAACGCCATGGCACCTTGCATTGAGGCGCTCATTAAATTGAAGCGGGCCTCGCGGTCACTCCCGTCTCGTGTGGCGCGCTCAATGTGTGTCCAGGCGCGCGCCAGGCCGTCCAGCGCAATGCCGTCGGCGGGCGGGTTGAAAGGCGCGGCCATGAAGGTCTCCATGCAGTGGGCGACGGCATCCATGCCGGTTGCCGCGGTCAGTTTGGCGGGCAGTCCCAGCGTCAACTCCGGGTCGCAAATCGCGGTTTTGGGCACCAGGTGCCAGGAATGAAAACCCAGCTTGCGGTGGTCGTCCACGATGATGATGGCTCCGCGCGCCACCTCGCTGCCGGTGCCGCTGGTGGTGGGTACGGCGATCAGCGGCACACATTGGTCCGTGATCTTCAACGAGCCGCCTTCAATCGTGGCGTAGGTGGACAGCGGCCCCTCGTGCCGTGCGGCAATCGCGATGCCCTTCGCGCAGTCAATCGCCGAGCCACCGCCCACCGCGATCAGCCCATCGCAGTTGCCCGCTTTGAACGCGGCAACACCGGCGCGCACCGCCGCTTCGGTAGGGTTGGAGGGCGTTTGATCAAACACGGCTATCGTCATGCCAGGCAGGTTGTCCAGCGCTTTTTGCACGATGCCTGCGGCCTTGACACCCGCGTCGGTGACGATCAGCGGGCGCTCGATGCCCACACGTTGGCACTCCTGTTTGAGCAGCTTGATGGCGCCAAACTCGAATTGAACCTGGGTGATGTAGTAGATAAAGGCCATGGTGGGTCGTTTGTTGAAGGGGTTTTGGTGGTGGGTTCGAAGACAATAATGAATCCTCTTCATCGTACCAGCCAACCCGGCGCAAAAACGCGCAGCCACCATGCCAAACCCGACCCGACGAGACTTCCGCTGCTTTCACCGCCTGCGCGTGCGCTGGGTCGAGGTGGATATGCAGAAAATCGTGTTTAACGGCCACTATCTGATGTACTTTGACACGGCCATTTCAGACTACTGGCGTGCGCTGGCCTTCCCGTATGAATCGGCGATGCATTTGCTGGCGGGCGACTTGTTTGTCAAAAAAGCCAGCGTCGAATACCACGCCTCAGCCCGCTACGACGATCTTCTGGACGTTGGTTTGACCTGCACGCGCGTGGGCAATTCGTCCATCCTGTTCACAGGTGGCATTTTTCGCGGTGACGAGCTGCTGATCACCTGCGAGCTGGTTTATGTGTTTGCCGACCCCGCGACGCAAAAATCCAAACCCGTGCCGCCGGTGCTGCGCGACATGTTCGCGAATTTTGAGGCAGGCAGGTCGATGGTCAATCTCAAAACTGGTAGGTGGGACGAGCTGGGGCAGCGAGCGGGCCAACTGCGGGTTGAAGTCTTTGTCGACGAGCAAGGCTTTCGCTTAGAAGACGAATGGGACGATGACGATGCCACCGCCTTGCATGCCGTGACGCTCAATGCGTTGGGCCAGCCCGTGGCGACGGGGCG
>JANOTE010000250.1:0-2454 GCA_031416195.1 Rhodoferax sp. | reverse complement strand
CCACACTGGCGCGCCAGTCGGCGGGCGTTGGCACGCAGCTCGCTCGACGTTAAACCCGCGCTTTCGTCAATGTGAAGGCTGATATTGCGCAGCTTCTCAATCGCCTCGGTCAGGCGCGGCCACTCTTCATCGGTCAATTTGCCGGTGCGCAGGTGGCTTTGGTCAATGCGGCCGATGGAGCCGACGATGCGCACCGCCAGTTGTGCGGCACCCATCTCCATCGAGAACACAGCCACCGGCAGGCCTTCATGCAGCGCCACATGTTCTGCAATATTGATAGCAAGCGCGGTTTTACCCATTGACGGGCGAGCCGCAAGAACGATCAAGTCACCCGCTTGAAAACCAGCGGTCAAACGGTCTAAATCATAAAACCCGGTGGGCACACCTGTCACGTCGTTCGGGTTGTCGGCCATCTCCTGCACGCGGTCCAGGAGCGCGACCACCAGCGAATCCATCGCCTGAAAGCCCTGCTTCATGCGCGAGCCCTGCTCGCCGATGTTGAATATTTTCTGCTCGGCCTGATCCACGATGTCAGCGACGCGGCGGCCTTTGGGGTTGAAGGCATCGGTCGAAATCTCGTCACTGGCGGTGACCAGCTTGCGCAGGATCGAGCGCTCACGCACGATCTCGGCATAACGGCGGATATTGCCCGCGCTGGGCACGTACTGCGCCAGTGAGTTGAGGTAGCCCAAGCCGCCCGTCTCCTCGGCCTTGCCCTGGTTTTGCAGGTGCTCGAAGACGGTGATCACGTCAGCCGGCTTGCTGGCGTTGATCAGCGCGCCAATCGCGCCGTAAATCAGGCGATGCTCGTAGCGGTAGAAGTCGCCATCGATCAGCAGGTCGCCCACGCGATCCCAAGCGGCGTTGTCCAGCAGCAGGCCGCCCAGCACGCTGGACTCTGCTTCCAGTGAATGCGGTGGGATGCGCAGCTGTGCGATTTGGCGGTCTGGCGGAAATTCGTCAGGGACGGCGGAGAGGTAGGGGGCGATGACGGCGGACATGCAAATTTCTTCTAGAACTCTTCTATAAACAGCCGTCGATGCTAACGGCTATGGGCCGCGCTGTCACACGGATAAGTGTGTGGATTTCTTGTGATTTCCAAGGTATTTCCTGTGCTTAGCGATCTGTATACAACTTGCCACTGACTACATAATTGGCCGCAAAGTTGTCGCAAAATTAACCACAAATAAAAAGGCCGCTGGCTCATCACCAGCGGCCTTCAAGGAAACTTCGCTTGTTTAAGCTGTTTCGCCGTAAACCGACACCGTGATATCGACCACCACGTCGGTATGCAGCGCAACCGCAACCGTGCTTTCGCTTACGATTTTGATAGCGCCGTTGGGCATGCGAATCTGCGCCTTGACAACTTTGTAGCCGGCCTTGACCAGTTCTTCAGCGATGTCAGCATTGGTCACAGAGCCAAACAAACGGCCATCCACACCGGCTTTTTGCGTGAGCTTGACGGTGGTGCCTGCCAGCTTGGCGCCCAGCGCCTGCATTTCAGCGAGTTTGGCGGCGGCGACTTTTTCAAGCTCGGCGCGTTTGACTTCAAACTCTTGCTTGGCGGCTGCCGTGGCACGGCGTGCGCGGCCTTGGGGGATCAGGAAGTTGCGGGCATAGCCGTCTTTGACCTTGACCACGTCGCCCAGGCCACCCAGATTCACGACTTTGTCGAGCAGAATAATTTGCATGATGTGTTCCTTAGATGCGGTGCTGGTCGCTGTACGGCAGCATCGCGAGGAAACGCGCGCGCTTGATGGCGGTGTTGAGCTGGCGCTGGAAGATCGCCCGCGTGCCGGTGAGGCGCGCCGGGATGATCTTGCCGTTTTCAGCGATGAAGTCACGCAGGGTGTCAATGTCTTTGTAGTCAATCTCTTCTACGCCGGTCACCGTGAAGCGGCAGAACCGCTTGCGCTTGAACAGCAGGTTCTGTGCGGGACGTTTTGGACGCTTGTCCTTGTTAAATTTCTTGAATGCGGGCATGAAAGCCTCCTAAAAATCAAACTTGATGAAACCTAGTCTTGCGACTCTTGCAACATTTCCTGGATATGAAACACAACACCTTTGCCGCTACGGCCTGAAGCCAAAAAACCTTCAAAACGCCAGAGGCTGCCAATCGCCTGTTTAACGATCCGCTCTGCCATTGCGCCAAAAGCCACTGCCTTCATCACCAATTTCACCTGTCTTGCCTGCCCGGCTTCCTGCACTTCAGACTCGTGTTCGAGTGTGAAATTCAGGGCGGGCAGCCCGGCTGGGGTGTAGCGCTGGGCTTGAAGCTCTGCGATACAGGCAGTCAGGACAACTCGGTTGGCAGGGAAGCTATTTGTTGTGCTCACTCCTTGGGCAAAAATGAGGTGCTGAAACGTTCAGAAGATATTCTGACTAACGATCGTTACGCTCGCCGCCACGCTCACCACCTCGGTCTCCACGGTCGCCACCACGGTCGTTGTTGGC
>JANOTE010000249.1:0-2180 GCA_031416195.1 Rhodoferax sp. | reverse complement strand
GGCAGGCGTGCTCAAAGAGTTGAAAGTCAAGCTGGGCGACAAGGTCAACATTGGTGATTTGATTGCCGTGCTGGAAGGCTCCGTAGCGGCACCCGTTGCTGAGCCAGCGGCAGCACCAGCACCTGCATCGCCTTCAATCGCCCCTGCGCCCTCAGTAGACGTACCGGCTGCTGGAGTGTCGGCGCCTGCGGCAGCAGTCCCGGTGGCTGCTGTTGCACAAGCGGCGACACCCGCGCACGACCCCACTGCGCCGACGCTGGGCCTGCCGCATGCGTCGCCTTCTGTGCGCAAGTTCGCGCGCGAGCTGGGCGTGCCGCTGGGCGAAGTGAAAGGCAGTGGCCCCAAAGGCCGAATCACCGAGATCGACGTTCAAACCTTTACACAGGCTGTGATGAGTGGTGCACGCCAAACGCAGGCCATCGCAGATCAAAGCAAAGGCAAGACGACAGGTGCGAGTGATGGCGGCGGCTTGGGCCTGCTAGCTTGGCCTAAAGTCGATTTCAGCAAATTCGGTGCGGTCGAGCGCAAAGACATGTCGCGCATCAAGAAGATCAGCGGCGCCAACCTGCACCGCAACTGGGTGATGATTCCGCACGTCACCAACCATGACGATGCCGACATCACCGATCTTGAGGCCTTTCGCGTCCAGATGAACAAGGAAAATGAGAAGGCAGGCATCAAGCTGACGATGCTGGCCTTCATGATCAAAGCCAGTGTGGCGGCGCTCAAAAAGTTCCCCGAATTCAACAGCTCCATTGATGGCGACCAACTGGTGTTGAAGCAATACTTCCATATTGCCTTTGCAGCCGACACACCGAACGGCCTGATGGTGCCCGTCATCAAAGACTGCGACAAAAAGGGTGTGATGCAAATCTCCACCGAAATGGGCGAGCTGGCCAAGAAGGCGCGCGATGGCAAATTGAGCCCTGCGGAGATGACTGGGGCCTGCTTCACCATCAGCTCGCTGGGCGGCATCGGTGGACGCTATTTCACGCCCATCATCAATGCGCCCGAAGTCGCCATCATGGGCGTGTGCAAGAGTCAGATTGAGCCGAAATGGGATGGCAGCGCCTTCGTGCCTAAGCTGATGTTGCCACTTTCGCTTTCGTGGGATCACCGCGTGATTGATGGCGCCGCTGCTGCTAGGTTTAACGCCTACTTCGGTCAGGTGTTGACGGATTTCCGCCGAGTTCTGCTATGACCACTGTCGTGGTTGTCAAAAGAAATGGGCAAGTCGCCATCGCCGCCGATACGCTGGTGACGTTTGGCGATACCCGTCTGTCGAACCGTTTCGAAGCCAACAGCAAGCTGTTCAAAGTCGATACCAGCGCAGGCCCCAGCTACGTGGGCATTGCGGGCACCGTCGCGCACTTCCCTGTGTTACGCAAGGCGATGCTGGCGTTGCCAAAGAAGGAACTCCTGCTGGGCAGCAAAGACGAGGTGTTCGACACCTTCACGAAGCTGCATCCAATACTGAAGGAAACCTTCTTTTTGCAGACGAAGGAAGACGATAACGACCCCTACGAGTCCAGCCAGTTCAGTGTGGTCGTCGCCAATGCCACGGGCATTTACGGCTTATACAGTTACCGCGAAGTGTTTGAGTTCAATGAGTTTTGGGGCATCGGCTCCGGGCGAAGCTTCGCGCTGGGTGCCATGTACGTGGCATGGGATAAAGCGAAGACAGCGCGCGAGATCGCCAGCATCGGTGTGCAGGCGGGCTGCGAGTTTGACAAAAGCTCCGGCGGTCCGATCGAAATATTCTCGCTCAAGCTAAAAAACAAATCCTGAATCTGGATCACATTTGACATTTGGAGACAAGTCACCATGGCAACGTTGGAAATAAAAGTACCTGATATCGGCGACTTTGACGAGGTCACCGTCATTGAGCTGATGGTCAAGCCGGGCGACACCGTCAAGGTGGATCAATCGCTCATCACCGTCGAGTCCGACAAGGCCTCGATGGAAATCCCGTCCAGCCACGCTGGCGTGGTCAAAGAGGTCAAGGTCGCGCTCGGTGACAAGGTGAAAAAGGGCTCGCTGGTGGTGGTGATCGAAGGCGCCGGCGCCGCATCGGCGCCCGCCGCCACATCTGCTACCGCCGCAGCCGCGCCGGCCCCGGCAACGGCGGCAGTCGTCGTCAGCACGCCCGCCACCGCGCCTCTGCCCGACCGCACCGCGCC
>JANOTE010000248.1:0-4187 GCA_031416195.1 Rhodoferax sp. | reverse complement strand
GCAGCAGCGGTGTCACGGGCTGTGGCCGCTGCTGGCCCTGCCGTCACACCTGCCGTCACACCTGCTGGCACACCGTCCGTGGCGACTGTCGCCACACCGTCGTCTGCGCCCGCTGCGGTTACAACCGCTGCACCGGATACCCGCCCCGAGTGGATTCGCAACCCGCCCGAGCTGGGCATCACGCGTGTGCTGGCGGGCAATCAAGCAGTCAGCTATGACGGGCGCGCCCGCACTGTGTTGGGCACCAAGAATGGCTCCACACAGCCGGTTTTGCTGGTGCGTGACGAGGTCAGTGGGCAGATCGACTACTTTCAATCCGGCTTGACATTTCGCCTCCAGTCTGGCTTGGACTTTGAGACCTTCATCCGCGAACGTAAAGCGATGCAGCGGCATTTCTCCAACACCGATTACGCAACGGTGCTGGTCGATGCGGGCAGCATCGCCAGTGAATACAACTCGCTGCAAAACGACCCGCGCGTCACGCTCGTCACGTTTTTGAAGCTTAAAACGCTGACCAACCCGCGTTAGCCGCCGCAAGCCGCCCGGCACCGGGAGTTCAAGGCACAATCTGTGCTTTTGTAACTCATTGTGGCGGGGACAACTTGCGTCATAGCTATCGATTCGATCGTTTTGAAATGTTGCCGGGCGTACGCCAGTTGCTCAACGAAGGTGTTTTGGTGAATTTGGGTGCGCGCGCGTTTGATGTGTTGCACTGCCTGGTGGAAAACTCCAGCCGTATCGTCGCCAAAGACGAGTTGATTGACCGGGTATGGCCCGGCCTGGTGGTGACGGAAAACAACCTCAGCGTTCAGGTGTCGGCCTTGCGCAGGCTACTGGGGCCGCAGGCACTGGTCAATGTGCCCGGGCGAGGTTATCAGTTTATGTTGCCTGTGACCGGGGGTGACGAGGACGCTCTTGCATCCGCTGCACCAGACATTGCGCCAGCCATTGCGTCAACTTATCCAGACGATGTTGTCGCTCGCAACAGGCGCAAAGAACAGTCACGGCGCAAAGCAGACCCCGACGTTAAAAAACAGGGCATCACCTCTGTTGATTTGACCCTGCCCGATAAACCTTCCATCGCCGTGCTGCCGTTTCTCAATTTGAGCAGCGAGCCGCATCAGGACTATTTTGCCGATGCCATCAGTGAAGACATCACCACCGAGCTGTCCCGCTTCCCGGCCCTGTTTGTCATTGCGCGCAATTCCGCGTTCAGCTACAAGGGCCGGGCCGTGGATGTACGCACCATCTGCGCCGAGCTGGGTGTGCGCTACGTGCTCGAAGGCAGTGTGCGCCGCTCTGGCGAGCGCGTGCGCGTCACCGTGCAGTTGATCGATGCCTTCAGCGGCAACCACCTGTGGGCTGAAAAGTACGACCGCGTGCTTGAAGACGTGTTCGAGGTGCAAGAAGAAGTGACGCAATGCATCGTAGGTGCCATGGCTCCCCACATCCACGCAGCCGAGCAGCACTTGGCCAAGCGCCTGCGCCCCGGCAACCTCAAAGCCCATGACCTGGCCATGCGTGCTAATGCCAACAGCAACGATGCCATCCGCCGCAACGACCCGGTACTGTGGCAGCAGGCGCTGGCTGAGGCGCGCGCTGCTGTGGCTATGGATGCGAACAGCGTACTGGCGCTGACAGTGATCGCCGAGTTGAACGCGCGTTACGTTGGAACGCCGCAGTTTGAGGAACAGGATTTAAGCGTGCTTTGGAAAGAAGGAATGGCTGCCGCTGGGCAAGCGATTGACTTGGACCCGGTCGCCAGCCCAGCTTACCGCTGGATGGGTTTGCTGCTGGCGTTTGGCGGGTTTTACGATGAAGGGCGCAGCATGGCGCGCCGGGGCGTGGAGTTGAACCCGAATGATGCCCTGGCTTGGAGCAACCTGGCGTACGTCGAAGTGTTCGCTGGCAACCCCGAGCAGGCGCTGGCACACCAGGCGCAGGCCATGCGTTTAAGCCCGCGCGACCCGAATCAATACCTGTTCAACTGCTGCCAGTCTCTGGCCTGTTTTGAACTGAAGGACTACGCCCAGGCCGTGAGCTACGCGCGTCTGGCCGCTGGCGCAGCTCCGAACTCACCCGCTCCCCAGGTGGCGCTGGCGATTGCCGCCGTGGGTGCTGGCGAGCTGGCGCTGGCCAAAAGCGCCCATGCGTTTTTTAGCCAGTTATGCCCGGCTTATACCAAGCGAGTTATGTCTGGCGACACCACGTTCGGCAACCCTGAGCATCGCAGATGCGCCGTGCTGGCGCTGCGCATCGCGGCAGGGCTGGAAGATGCAGGTGCGGCGGCGGGTTTGCGCTGAACGCTACACCCGCACCGCCAACGCATACTGCACGCGCAAGCCATCCGCAACAGGCGTGTACGGCGAGGTCACAATGGCCCGGTCTTCGGCTGACATGCGCCGCCAGATAAAGTCTTTTTCATTCCCCGGATCATTGGCCACGTAAAGTTGTGTGGTGACTAACTCGCGATTACCCAGCTTGATCTTGGCGTGGATATGCGGCGTGCGGCCCGAGTACGGTGGCGGCTTGATGGTGCGGAACTTGAACTGCCCTGCAGCACTAAGTGTGACGCGACCAAAACCTTGAAACGATGGGTCGATCTTCGACCCATCGCGCGGATGGTCGTAATGGCCCGCCTCATCGCACTGCCAGATCTCGATCACACCGCCTTTGAGTGGCGCACCATCCAGGTCGGTCACCATGCCTTCAACCCAGCTCGGCTGGCCCTTGATGTAGGCCAGCGTGCCGTTTTTGAGCAAGTCGTAATCCGCGTCTTTGGGCTCGGCTACCGGGTAAAACGGCCCCTCGGTTTGCGACGGTGTCGCGCGGCGCTGGGTTTGCGCCCAAGCGGGCTGGAGGAGCGAACTCATCAGCAGTGCGCCCGTGGTGGTGATGAGGTTTCGCTTGGAGTTCATGGCGTTGAGATTCCTGTCGCGGCGCAAAAGTTTCACCCGCTCACTCTGGGATGCGCACGTCCATACGCGTGAATCCGCGAACAAAGTTCGACAGCACCCGCTCAGGCTCACCGACCACCTCGATGCGCTCGAAGCGTTTGAGAATTTCTTCCCACAGAATCCTGATCTGCATCTCGGCCAGGCGGTTCCCCACGCAGCGGTGAATGCCAAAGCCGAAGGCCAAATGCTGGCGCGGGCGGGCGCGGTCGATGATGAACTGATCGGCCTTGTCGATCGCCGCCTCATCGCGGTTGCCAGACAAATACCACATCACCACCTTGTCGCCCGCCTTGATGTGCTGGCCGCCGAGTTCCGTATCCACCAATGCCGTGCGGCGCATGTGGGCCAGCGGTGTTTGCCAGCGGATGATTTCGGGCACCAGGCTTTCGACCAGCGCGGGGTTTGCACGCAGTTTGGCAAACTCCAGCGGGTTTTGGTGCAGCGCCAACAGCCCGCCGGTCATCGAGCTGCGGGTGGTGTCGTTGCCACCGACGATCAGCAAACTCAAGTTGCCCATGAACTCGTGCGCGCTCATGTTGCGCGTCGCAGGCGCGTGCGCCAGCATGGAGATCAAATCGTTGCGCGGCTCGGCATTCACCCGCTGGTTCCACAGCCGGGTGAAGTAGGTCAGGCAGTTCTCCAGCTCATCCCGGCGCGCTTCCAACGATGGCATCAAGCGGCCTGGCCCCACAGCCGATGTCGTCACGTCAGACCAGTAAGTGAGCAGCTTGCGCTCTTCAAACGGAAAATCGAACAGTGTGGCCAGCATTTGCGTAGTGAGTTCGATGGAGACGCGCTCGACCCAGTTAAACGTCTGGTTGCGCGGCAACTCGTCCAGCACTTTGGCAGTGCGGCTGCGGATGGTGTGCTGCATCGTCGCCAAGTTGGCCGGGGCGACAATGTTGCTCACGCTTTTGCGCTGCAAGTCATGCTCGGGTTGGTCCATCGCGATGAAGCTCGGGCGGCGCTGCGCCATCGGCTCGTCGAAGATCACGATGCCGCCCTTGGCCCAATCGGACGAATAGATGCCGTGGTTCGTGTCCACCTGCATGATGTCGGCGTATTTCGTCACCGACCAAAAGCCGCCGTTGATCGGGTTGGTTTGATAGTGCACCGGCGCATCGCGGCGCAGTCGCTCAAAGTAATAGCCCACCGTGTCGTCCTGAAACAGACGCGGTTTGCTGACATCGATGCGATCCAACGGCATCGTGAAGGCCTCAGCGCGGGCGC
>JANOTE010000247.1:0-4317 GCA_031416195.1 Rhodoferax sp. | reverse complement strand
GCACTGCGCCGATATTGATTACACAGGAAATGCTGGCAATGAAAGTACGTGGTGTGACGACAATCTCATCGCCCGGGCCGACGCCCAGTGCCTTGAGCGCGACATCCAGCGCGAGCGTGCCATTGGCCAGCGCCACGGCATGCTTCACGCCTGCCCAGGCGGCAAACTCATTTTCAAATTCTCGGCATTCGGTGCCTGTCCAATAGTTCACCTTGTTGGACAGCACCACGTCCTGCACAGCCTGCCCCTCTTCGGCGGTGAAACTGGGCCAGGGAGAGAACCGGGTATTCAGCATAGCGATTCCAAAAATTCATCTATTGAAGAAACCCATTGCTGGGGCAAATTGGCGGCAGGCAGCCCTGCGCAATTCTGCGGATGAATATTGTCTGTACCACCGCGCAGGCCAACGGTCTTCCACTGTAATGCATTGGGCGCCGCAAAATCCTTCTGCGGGTTGTCACCCAAGTACACATACGCCTGCGCGGGGAAGTCGCCCATCACCCTCTGAAATCTCAAAGGCTCAGGCTTGCAGGAGTCGTAATCTTCAGAAATATAGGCAGGCAGATGGGCCAGCCCCAGCACTCGGAGCTTCTGCCGCTGGGTGATGGCACGCCCGTCGGTCAAAATCGCGACAGCCTGGCACTGCGACTCCAGTGTGGCGACGACCCGCGCCACGTCGGGGCTCAGGCGGATATCGGGGGTGTGCAGACGATAGATCCACAGCAGGGTTTCCTTGAGGCTGGGCGGCAGGCCTGCGCGCTTGCAGATTTGGGCCAGCGGATCTGCGTCGTCCAGGATGTCGCGCGATGCCGGATTCAGCGCAGTTGCCGGAGATCGGAGCAGATTAACGGTTGCGCAAACCGCCCGCAGGCCCGAGGCTCGGTAGTCGGCCTCCGCGTAGAGCGTGTCGTCCAAGTCCAGCACGACCACGGTGTGAGACAAATCACGCTGCGCCATGCACCAGCACCTTGGCGTCGTAGCGCAGCATCAGCAAGTCAGCCTCCCAACCGTCAAAAAAAGGCACGGGCTTGTCCAGCAGGTATTCGTCGATCAACCAACCAGGGTAATTGGCGTCGGCGCTGTAGCTCAAGGGAAAGCCGCCACCAAAGCGCGGGTTGATCTCTATCGCCGCAAAGCTGCCAGTTTTCACGTTAGCGAACAGTTGCAACGTCAGGCAACCCCGTGCACCTTGGAGTGCCTTCAGTTTGGGCAGCAGGTAGTCATACACCGCATGGCGCCGGGTCGCACCTTTGCTGATTTCACCATCGCGCACCTCGATGCGCTGGCGAGGCACCAGGCAGGCAAGCTGCCCGTTACGGTCAAAGTAGGTATCTACCGTGAATTCGGTGTGGCTGGCATCGACCAGCGCCATGAACATCATTTTGGGGTTTGCAAGCAGCCGATCGTCCATCGACTTTGAATCGGCAATAGCGCGCGCGCCGATGCTTCGGCTACCGTCATAGGGTTTGACGAAACACGGGAAACGGATGGCAGTGCGATCATCACTACGATATATCTCAGGCGATTCAATCCCCAGTTCAGCAAAGAGCCGGGCTGTGACGCGCTTGTCGCGGCAAGCAGAAACGAGCGACTCGTCAGAGATCACAAGCTGGATTCCCTGCGCCGCAAAAGCCTCGCGATGTTGCGCCAACAGCAGCAGCTCCGTGTCAATGGTAGGCACCACCAGGCCAATTGAATGAGCCTTGCAAAGATCGAGCAGAAAGTCGCTGTAACCGGCATCCGTCACGCGGGGTGAGGCGATGGCCCTATCGACAAATTGGCTCACTGGTGACAGTGCCGGGTTGAGATCGGTCGAAACCAATTGGCTGGACAAGCCCCTTACGGCAATTTCTGTTTTGAACGCCTGCGCCAGTTCCACCCTGCGCCCGGCAGATGACAGCAAAATGTTATTCATGGTTCTTCAATTCTGGGGAGCTACCGCGAAAGACAGGCATGGTCGCATCGCCCTGTGCGCTGATGCCTTCTCTCAACAGTACTTTTCGCACGGTCAGCCCAAGGATTTTAAAGTCGAGCCGGAGTGAACGGTTGTCAACGTACCAGATATCCAGCTTGAATTTCTCCTCCCAGCTCAATGCATTGCGACCGTTGACTTGCGCCCATCCTGTGATTCCAGGTTTGACTTCATGACGGCGGGCCTGTTCGGGCGAGTAAAGCGGCAAGTAGGCCATGAGAAGGGGACGCGGGCCGACCAGGCTCATGTCGCCCTTCAATACGTTCCACAGCTCGGGCAACTCGTCCAGGCTGGTGGAACGCAAGAAGCGGCCCAAGGCGGTCAGCCGCTGTGCGTCCGGCAACAATTCTCCATCGCGCCCTATCGCATGCGTCATGGTGCGAAATTTGAACATCTCAAAAGCAAGGCCGTGCAAACCTGGGCGCGTTTGCCTGAACAGCGCCGGGCTGCCCAGGCGACTGCGTACCTGCCAGAACACGAGCAACAGCGGCACCGCCAGAATCAGCAGGGCCAGTGCGGCGACGAGAATATCCATCAAACGCTTCATAAAAGCTTCATGCTATTTTCGTGACCCATTGAATCCACTGGGTTGCCAGCAGATTGCGGTCAAACTCTGTTTGCGCCAGCGCGTGGCCGCGCTGGCCCATGGCTTTCAAGGCTACGCGGTCGCTGGCGGCCTGCTCCAGCGCATCGGCAAACGCTACCGCGTTATCGGGCGGCACCGCAAAGCCGCAGCGGTGATGGGTGATCAACTCGGCCAACCAGCCGGGGTAGTTGTTCAACACCGGCAGGCCGGCCGCAATGTAGTCAAAAAACTTGTTGGGCGAAGTGCCGTAATAAAACGCTGGGACGTTGGCCAGACTCTGAATACCGACATCTGTGGCCGCCATCAATCCCGCCAGGCGCTCTTTGTTGACGGCATCATGAAAGACGACATTAATCAAACCCTCCCGCTGCGCGCGCACCTGCAAGCCGGTTTTCAACTTGCCCTGCCCGATCAGCAGCAGCTTGATGTCATCGCGCTGGCGCCGCTTCAGTTCGGCGGCTGCATCCAGCACCGCATCCAGGCCATTAGCCAGGCCGTGCGTGCCAGCGAACACTGCCATCAGATCACTGGCATGCACCTGCGCGGGACGCCACGGCTGGGCAGACTTGGCAAAAATGTCGAGGTCGCAGCCATTGGGCACGAGCGCGATGCGGCTTCGTGCGATGCCGCGCAGTGCAATGCCATCGACGATCCCTGGCGAGAGCCCGATCAACCGATGCGCCGAGTGGTAGCTGGCCCACTCCAGCGCAGACATAGCCGACAGCACCAGCGGGTTGCGGATCACGCCCATGGCTTTTGGCAGTTCGGGCCACAGGTCACGCACCTCAAACACGAATGGCTTGCCACGCAGCCAGCGGGCAAAGATGCCAGGGATGCCAGCCGTCAAGGGTGTGGTGGTGGCAAACACCAGGTCGTAGCGCTCGGTCAAGGCCAGCGCAACGCTGCGGGCAGCAAACTTGAAGAAGGTCAAGCCCCGCTTGAACAGGCCATCGCTGTTGGAATAAGCGAGATCCAGCTCGACGACATCAACGCCATCAACCATACCGCGCCGGCGTCCATTGAGAAAGGGCATGGCAAGGCCCGTTACGCCGCCGTCATAGCTCCCGCACACCATAGTGACGCTGTGCCCCGCTCGCAACAGGGCCTGAGACATCTGGTAAGACCGTATGCCCACTATCCCATGGGGCGAGTTGAAGTGCTGGTGAAAATACAGAACCTTCATGCCCGGCTAGACCTTTTGGCAGACGATGAAGAAACCACCGGCAATGCGGTTGGCCTGGCGGGTTCGGGCCAACAGCGGATCGAGCCACTTGATGGGGTAGCAGACGATCGAAAACAGCAGTTTGGAGGGTTTGTAAAACCGCCAGTAGAAGACAGAAAAGAAAATCGCCAGAAACTCCACCAGGATCCTGTAAAAACCAACCGCTGGACCGACTGCCATGGCTGTCTTCACAATCTTCAGACCTGCCGATAAAACCAGCTCGGTCAAGCCTTCATGCGTAAAGCGCCAGTAGTCGTTGGGGCACGGATGAAAACCGATGACGAAAGGCAGTTGGATGTAGGCGTAGCCACCTGATTTCAGAACGCGGTGGATTTCCTTGATCGCCACAAAGGGAGATGGAACGTGCTCAAGAACTTCCTGCGTCACGATCAAATCGAACGTGCTGTCATCACACGGGATTTTTTCAACCGAACCCACGTAGTCAATCCCTTCGCCAGGCTCAATCTCCAGATTTTTGATGCGTGGATCGAGCTGTGTTTTTCCGGCACCGATGTTCAACCCGACCGCATGAGCAGG
>JANOTE010000246.1:0-16095 GCA_031416195.1 Rhodoferax sp. | reverse complement strand
ACGGACTGAATCGTGAAAAAATTGCCCAGACTTTTGGACATCTTCTCGTTGTCCAACTGCACCATGCCGTTGTGCATCCAGAAATTGGCCAGCGGTTTGCCCGACGCGCCTTCGCTTTGAGCGATTTCGTTCTCGTGGTGCGGAAATTGTAGATCGGTGCCACCGCCATGAATGTCAAAGGTTTCACCCAGCGTCTCTGAGCACATGGCCGAGCACTCAATGTGCCAGCCGGGGCGGCCCAGGCCGTAGTCGCGCACAGTGCCATCGGTATTGCCATCGGAAGTGACATCGTTTGTCACCGCACCATCCCATTTCGCATCAGCCGGTTCAGTGACTTTTGCGGCCTTCCACAGCACAAAATCCAAGGGATCGCTTTTGTCGTCCTGCACTGCGACGCGCACACCCGCACGCAAATCGTCCAGTGACTTGCCCGACAGCTTGCCGTAGCCTGGCAGCTTGCGCACCGCAAAATTCACATCGCCACTGGCTGCCTTGTAAGCCAAGCCTTTTGATTCGAGCTTGCTGATCAGTTTGAGCATCTGTGGCACATACTCAGTGGCGCGCGGCTCGATCGTGGGCACTTCAATGCCCAGGCTGCCAATGTCACGGCGCATCACGCCAATCATCTCGTCGGTGAGCGCGCGAATGCTGATATTGCGCTCCAAGGCGCGCTTGATGATCTTGTCGTCAATGTCGGTGACGTTGCGCACATACGTTACGCGGTAGCCCGAGTGTTTAAGCCAGCGCTGCACCACATCAAAGGCCATGGCCATGCGAGCGTGGCCGATGTGGCACAAATCGTAAATCGTCATGCCGCACACATACATGCGTACGTGGCCAGGCTCGATCGGTGAAAAGGTCTCGGTGCGACGCGACAGCGTGTTGTAGATGCGCAGGCTCATGGAGGCAATTTAGGGGCTTGGTAGAGTTTTGGCAGGAAATTGGTGCGGCTGCAGTGATGAATTCACGAGCGCTATGCGACAAGCCTTAGCGGCATCAGTCGCGAGCCCCTCAGCTACAATGCCCGCCAGTATATAGCTGTCATATCCGCCTGGTGGAGACCTTCATTTCCACCGTAAAAAACCTCTTGCACCATCCGTTTTGAACGCCAATTTTTTTTCTAGACGAGTACGCGTGCTGCTGGTCGCCGTGGCTTTGGCCGCGGTATCAGTATTGGTATCGGTATCGGCGGTGGCTGACGAATACAGCGATGTCAGCCAACTGATGCGCTCGGGTAAAACGACAGAGGCGATCGCTAAGATCGAACAGCAACTGATTACCCGCCCGCGCGATCCGCAAATGCGTTTCTTCAAAGGCCTGATACAGCGCGATACGGGCAAGCAAACCGAAGCCATCGTCACTTTCACGGAGTTGACGCAAGAGTACCCAGAGCTGCCCGAGCCCTACAACAATCTGGCTGTTTTGTACGCGTCGCAAAACCAGTTTGAGCGAGCCCGCGCGACGCTTGAAATGGCGCTTAAAAACAACCCCCGATACGCAGTGGCGTACGAAAACCTGGGCGATGTCTATGCCCGATTGGCGGCCGAAGCCTATGACAAGGCGCTTCAGATTGATGCCGCCAGCAGCGCCAGCGTGTTGCCCAAACTGAAGATTGTCAGGGAACTGTTCAGCCTGACATCCAAGTGATGTTTGGACAATGATTTTGGAAGTAATTTTTTTAGGAGTGATCGGATGAATCGTAGAAGTTTTGGACGCTTTGGACATTTTCTGAAGAGCCGTGGGATCGCAATCGCGCTCACGGGTGCCCTCTTCTCCATCGCAGCAGTCGCCCAAGCCCAAGCTGCACCGCAAGTTAAATTTTCGACATCAGCCGGTGACTTTGTGGTCGAGGTCTACCCCGACAAGGCCCCAAAAACGGTTGAGAACTTTTTGCAGTACGTGAAGGACAAGCATTACGACGGCACGGTGTTTCACCGGGTGATTGAAAACTTCATGGTGCAAGGCGGCGGCTTTGACGCGAAATTTGTCGAGAAGAAAGGCCGCGCGCCGGTGATGCACGAAGGCCGTGAAGCGCTGGAAAAAGGCGGCGCGCGCAACGTCGTGGGCACGCTGGCGATGGCGCGCACGAGCGACCCGCAATCCGCCACCGCGCAGTTTTTCATCAACGTGAAAGACAACGCGTTTCTGGACCCCACGTTGATTCCAGCCGGCGACCCGGTGCCCAAGTTCGAGTACCAGGGCAAGGTGTATGAGAACACGCCCCGCGCCAACCTGGTCAACGCGCCGCAACTGTTTGGCTACACAGTATTTGGCAAAGTAATCAGTGGCATGGACGTGGTGACCAAAATCAAAACGACACCCACCGGCCCCGGCGGCCCGTTTCCGACCGATGTCCCCAAAACAACCGTTCTTATCAACTCCGCAACCTTGGTGAAATAAACATGTCCAACCCTAAAGTCGAACTCCACATCGCCAATCATGGCCTGATCACACTTGAACTGGATGCTGACAAAGCGCCAAAAACTGTCGCCAACTTTTTAAGCTACGTCAACAAGGGCCATTACAACAACACCATTTTTCATCGCGTGATTCCGGGCTTCATGGTGCAAGGCGGCGGCATGGAGCCGGGCATGAAGGAAAAAAAGGGCGACGCGCCCATCAACAACGAAGCCAACAACGGCTTGAAGAACAACAAATACACCGTGGCGATGGCCCGCACGGGCGACCCCCACTCCGCCACCGCGCAGTTTTTCATCAACGCATCTGACAACGGTTTTTTGAACCACACCGCCATCTCTGCGCAAGGCTGGGGCTATGCGGTGTTTGGCAAAGTGATTTCAGGAGCGGACGTGGTGGATCAAATCGAAAAAGTTAAAACCGGGCACAAAGGCCATCACGCCGACGTGCCTTCTGATGACGTGGTGATTGAGAAAGCCGTCGCTCTGTAGATTGATGATTTAAAACCGTGATCGCCCGCGAACTCCCATGACAGGTAGTGCTCGGGCTGAATTGATCGCGCCACCGCACTGGCGGGCGATTGATTTCATCTCCGACTTGCACCTGCAAGACTCGCAGCCCGAAACCTTGAACGCCTGGACTCGTTTCCTGCAAACCACGCAGGCAGATGCGCTGTTCATCCTGGGCGACCTGTTTGAAGTGTGGGTGGGCGATGACGGAGCTGCCCCAACGTCAACGTCAGCGCCCGACAGCTTTGAGCGACAGTGTGCATCGCATTTGCATCAGGCAGCGCAGCGCTTTGATATTTTCTTCATGCATGGCAATCGGGATTTTCTGGTGGGCCAGGAATTCCTGAATCAGTGTGGCATGAGCCTACTCAGCGATCCAACCGTGCTCTGTTTTGACCAGCAACGCTGGCTTTTGAGCCATGGCGATGCGCTGTGCTTGGCGGACACGGATTACCAGCAATTTCGCAGAATGGTGCGCAGCGAGGCGTGGCAGGCGGAATTTCTGAGCAAACCATTGCCAGAGCGACAGGCCATTGCACGCGGGCTGCGCGCTCAGAGCGAGGCACGCAAGAAGCTGGGGTTGCCGTTGGTTGATGTCGATGCTGAAATGGCGACGCAATGGCTGCGCGAGGCCACATCAAGCACCTTGATCCACGGCCACACGCATCAACCTGCTGACCACGACATGGGTGCAGGTCTTCAACGAATCGTTCTGAGTGATTGGGATGGCGCTGCAGTGCCGCCACGGGCTCAAGTGCTGCAATTGCGATGGCCTGCCGAACTCAGCGCAAACCACGCAACGCTAAAAAATCACAAGCTCTTAAATCGCTATAATATATATAGCTGACTATGAAATATATACGAGGGATATAGGCATATTTTATTTATAAAAAATGCTGTTTTGGCTATTTTGAGCCTTAAATTAACCTTCAGGTTAATTTAAGGCTCAATAATTAACCCTGAGGTTAATTTTAAGCTCAAAACGCCGTTTCTGATCAAGCCGCCTTGATGCCACGCTTCTTCAGCAACCGGGGCAGCACCAGGATCAAAATCACCACCACCAGCAGCGCCAATGACATGGGCCGTTGCAGGAACACCATGGCGCTGCCCTCGCCAATCGACATGGCGTTGCGCAATTGCGCTTCAGCCAGCGGGCCCAGAATCATGCCGACGACGATCGGTGCGGTTGGGAAGTTGAAGCGGCGCATCACCAGGCCCAACAGGCCAATGCCGTAGAGCAAAAACAAGTCAAACGCGCTTTGGCGCATGCCATAAGCTCCCACCGTCGCAAAAATCAATATGCCTGCATAGAGTTGCGGTTTGGGCACTTTTAGCAGCTTGACCCACAGACCCACCAAGGGCAGATTCAGGATCAACAGCATTACGTTGCCGATGTAGAGCGAGGCGATCAGCGCCCACACCAGTGATGCGGATGACGTAAACAGTTGCGGCCCCGGCTGGATGCCGTAGTTTTGAAACGCGCCGAGCAAAATTGCAGTGGTGTTTGAGGTGGGAATGCCCAGTGTGAGCAGCGGAATCAGCGCGGCAGTGACGGTTGCGTTGTTGGCCGCCTCAGGCCCTGCCACGCCTTCAATCGCGCCTTTGGAGCCGAATTCCTTCAGGCTCTCGCCTTTCGCCAATTTCTTCTCGGTGGCGTAGCTCAGGAAGGTGGGTATCTCGGTGCCGCCTGCAGGAATACAGCCAAACGGTGCACCAATCGCCGTGCCGCGCAGCCACGCGGGGATGGAGCGACGCCAGTCGGCCTTGCTCATGGTGACGCGGCTCATCTTGTTTTCACTCTCGCGCACATTGCCCTCAAACAGCACGGCGTGCAGCGCTTCAGCCACGGCAAACAAACCCACCGCCACCAGCACTATTTCAACGCCATCCAGCAGCTCGGGCACGCCGCCGGTGTAGCGCGCTTGGGCCGTGATTTGATCCAGGCCAATCAAGCCGATGGCCAGGCCTACGAACAGCGCTGTTAACCCGCGCACCGTGCTTTGGCCGAGCACTGCGCTGACCGTGGTGAAGGCCAGCAGCATCAGCATGAAATATTCGGGTGGCCCCAGCTTCACGGCAAACTCTGCCACGCCGGGAGCGAACAGTGTCACCAGCACGGTGGCGATGGTGCCGGCCACAAACGAGCCGATGGCGGAGGTGGCCAAGGCCTGCCCGGCGCGGCCATTTTTAGCCATCTTGTTGCCCTCCATGGCGGTGACCATGGTGGCGGTTTCGCCCGGCGTGTTGAGCAGGATCGACGTGGTGGAGCCGCCATACATCGCACCGTAGTAGATGCCCGCAAAAAAGATCATGGATGCCGTCGCATCGACCTTGGTGGTGATCGGCAGCAGCATGGCTACCGCCGTGGCAGGGCCAATGCCGGGCAACACGCCTACCGCCGTGCCCAAGGCGCAGCCCACGAAGGCCCACAGCAAGTTGACCGGCGTGCCCGCCGTGATAAAACCCTGTAGCAGGTTGTTCCAGATATCCATCACAGCCACCCCGTCTGTGTGAGGCCCGGCAGGTTGATGGCCAGAAATTTGGTGAACATCCAGTAAACCGGTGCGGCAATCAACAGCCCGGTGAAGGTGTCCCTTACGGTGAGATTTAGCCAGGTTTTGGCACCATGGCCTGTCTGCCCTTCGGCGTTGCGCATGCCGCGCGACGCGAGTACAAAACACAGCGTGCAGCTCAGAATAAAGCCGATGGTGGTAATCAATGCCGCGTTGACCAGCAGGCCCGCTGACATCCATACAAAGCCGCCCCAATACGGTTTGGCTGGCGAACCATCAGGGCCATCGTCATCACCCATGTCACGAAACCCACCCGTGCGCGCTTCGTAAACCATGAAGCCACCGCAAACCAGCAACGCAATGCTGACCAGCCACGGCAGAAAATTCGGGCCTACGCCCGCGTAGCCTGCCGCTGACGGGATGCTTAACGCCCCCATCGCCATGCTTAAGCCCAGCAAAATAACGCAGGAGCCGACGATGGTTTGAAGCTGAATGGAAGTCGTATTGGGAGGTGTCATGGTGTGATCGTCAAAAGAAAATCGGCGCCTTCCAAAATGAAAAACGCCGACTTGCAGGAGGAGCCGCTTGCTGTTCCGCGTGGCTTAAATCATTCCAGACTTCACCATCGTTGCCCGCAGCGACGCAAAGTCATCATCCACAAACTTCTCGAAGTCTGCCCCCGTCAGCAGTGCCGGTGTCCAGTTGTTTTTCTCCATCGCTTCGTTCCAGGCTTTGGATTTGGTGGCTTTGACGACCAATTCAATCAAGGCCTTGCGCTGGTCGGGCGTGATGCCCGGTGCGCCGTACACACCACGCCAGTTGCCAATCTCCACGTTGATGCCCTGCTCTTTCAAGGTCGGCACCGCAACGCCTTTGAGACGGTTGGCTGACGTGACCCCCACCGCGCGCATCTTGCCGCTGTTGATGTACTCAGAAAACTCGCTGTAGCCACTGCCACCAATGGTGACGTTGCCGCCCAGGATGGCCGCCGTCGCCTCGCCGCCGCCCCGAAATGCCACGTAATTGATCTTGGCCGGATCTACGCCTACTTCGCGCGCGATCATGGCCGCTGCAATGTGCTCGGTAGAGCCACGCGAACCACCGCCCCACTTCACGCTGCCAGGGTCTTTTTTGAGCTGGTCGATCACATCCTTCATAGTCTTGAACGGTGATGCGGCGGGCAGCACAAACACGTTGTACTCGCTGGTCAACCGTGCCAGTGGCGTTGCCGCGCTGAGCGACACCGGGGGCTTGCCCGTGATGATGCCGCCCAGCATCACCGCGCCCATCACCATCACGGCGTTGGCATCGCCCTTGCTGCCATTGACGAACTGCGCCAGCCCCAAGGCACCTGCCGCACCGCCCTTGTTTTCAAAGTTAACCGAGTCCGCCACCTTGGCATCCTGCATGGCTTTTCCCAAAGCGCGGCCTGTCGTATCCCAGCCGCCACCAGGGTTGGCCGGAATCATCATTTTGATATTGACCGCCGCCAATGCAGACAGCGGCCATCCGCCTGCCGCTGCGAAGGCAGCCATCGACTTCAGAAAGGTGTCACGACGCATAGGAGTCTCCGATTGAGTTTGACAAACATTTGATGATGCACCAAAGTACAGGCATATCCGTGGACTTCGCGCACAAACTCACTAGGGAAAATACGTATGGGGCAGATGGAACGACTGCGAATCGACAAATGGCTGTGGGCCGCCCGCTTCTACAAGACCCGTAGCCTGGCCACGCAGGACATTGAAAAAGGGCGAGTACACGTCAATGACTTGGCTGTCAAACCAGCGCGCGAGGTCAAGGCGGGCGATACGGTGCAATTGCGTGTGCAACAGCGAGCGGGTATCGTAACCCGTACCATCACGGTTTTGGCAGTGAGCGACAAACGGGGTTCGGCCCCGGTGGCGGCGTTGTTGTTTGCAGAGACTGCGCAGTCTCTGGCCTTGCGCGCTGCGGCCGCTGAAGCGCATCGCCTGTCACCGGAACCCGCGTTAAGTCTGACCCAAGGCCGGCCGACCAAACGCGACCGCAGAAGCTCCGAACAAGCGCGTGAATGGGGAAGCCGGTGGAGTGCATCAATCGACTCCGACGCGTGAGGCCGTCCTTAGCGTGTTGCCGGAACTCGGGACGATTCAGGCGACTTTAGCTTTTACGGGTTGTTGAAAAGAACCTGAACGCTTCAATGCGCGCCCGGAGCATGGCAGTCGCGATATTTGCCATTTCTTTGAGCGCCTGCAGCGATTTTTCAGGCAGTTTGCGCGGCGCATAGTCCATCACACAGACCGTGCCGATTCCAATCCCGTCGAACACGATGGGTGCGCCCGCGTAATAAACAACATTCGGTGTATCAATCACCACCGGGTTTGCGCTGAAGCGGAGATCCTGAGTCGCATTCACGACTTCCAACAAGCATTTGGAGTCGGCTGCTTCGCAGCACAACGACTGCCGATGAACGCTCGATTGCATCCCCAACCCGTACACAGCCTTGAACCAAACTCGCTCAGCGTCGATCAGTGTGACCAGAGCGACAGGTGCATCACATACATTCGCTGCCAAGCGTGCAAGTGCGTCAAAACCGTCCTCAGGCGGCGTGTCCAACACGGCCATCGATTGGATGATTGAGGCACGCCGCTGGCGCTCCAAGGACGAAATTTCGGTGAGCCTTGAACCTGGTGGAACGGAATTTGCCATGGAGGAATTGTTCGTCACTTCGTTCAGAGGAATGTTTTTGAGCGTTCGCAGAATCGAGCCGACATAAACGTTATCAATAGTGGTGGATTTTCATTGAAGAGTACAGCGGATTGTGCGCTTTCCAATTGCGCGCGTCTGTGCGTTAGCCAACATAGGTACAGTGGCAACACGAATTTACCTGACCGAGCGGCCCAGTGCAGCGCAGTTTGACCAACGTGGGTGCCAAGCCCCGTAGGAATCATCCGACGCGGTCAGGTTACATGCATCATTTGTTAAAACGCGTCTTGTCTGGCAGGAATAAAAAGCAAACGGCGGGAAACTGCTGGCAGCCGTAAACGACGGCGGCAGCGGCGGGATCGCCAGTGCGAAAAGCGCTGTTTCAGCGTCCCGTTGCTTCCAATTTATCCACACTTTTTGAAGGACATCAACCATGGCTTATGAAAAACCTCTCATGACGGGTCTGTTCCCTGATCGGGAAAGCGCCGAACTCGGCTACAACTCGCTGTCTGAGCGCGGCTACTCCAAAGATGACATCAACGTGGTCATGTCGGATGACACTAAAAAGCGGCATTTTGCGGCTGCGGGCACCGAAACCGAACTCGGCAACAAAGCCGCAGAGGGTGCGGGTGTCGGCGGCGCAATTGGCGGCACGGTGGGAGCCATCGCGGCTGCAATTGCGGCTGTGGGCACCACCATCGCGATACCGGGCCTGGGCTTGGTATTGGCGGGCCCGATTGCGGCCGCCATTGCCGGTGCCGGTGCCGGTGCGGCCACAGGCGGTATTGTCGGCGCGTTGGTGGGCTGGAATATGCCTGAAGAGCGCGTAAAAGAGTACGACGAAGGTATTCGCAACGGCGGTATCTTGATGGGTGTTCGACCCCGCAATGACGAAGATGCGAATCACCTCAGCACCGCATGGAAGGCGAATCGCGCGCAGAACGTTTACAGCTAGTAAAGCGCCATCAATTCTGGGCCGTCGGGCTCGAAGGAACAAGCCACAAGTCCAGCGGCCTGTGGCTCATTTTTGCCCACATGCGTCCTGATATCTGTTGGCCGCAGGACTGAAAACCGCTGTTGAGATTGCGCCAGTCGTGTCGTTACGGGCGCTACTCTATGATGCATCATCGCTGAAAGGTGAAAACTGTCCGATGCAAGACCTGTCGATTGAATTGAAGCGCCATGCAGAAGCGGCGGGTTATGCGCTTTTGAGAAGGTTGGCACCCGCAATCCGGCATCAAATGGCGGGTAATTTTCAGCCCGTCACGATGTTGGCCGCAGTGCTTGAGAAGCGCCTCCAGGCAGTGACGGTCGATTTGCCCGGACTGGTGAAAACCAGCGGCGATGTCCGGGCGATGGCAACCGCCGCCAGCCGATCCAGCCTTGACTTGCTGGGGTGGCTTGAGTTTGACTCAGCGGCGCGCGTGCCTCTCAACAGAGGCATAGAAGACGCGATGCATCTGGTGGCCACAGAATTGTCGTTCAGGGGTTTCAAGTACGTCAGCCAAGCGGATGGCGTGGCGACTGAAGTAGCCTTGAATCACATGCGCACCGTTTTTGTCACCGCTTTGCTGGCACTCACTGACGAGGCAAAGGCACCCGCCAACTTGCTCTTGACAGCTCAGTGTGAGGCTAACGGCGTGGCAGTGTCGCTTGCACTGCTGCCGTTCGACTCCGCAGCAGGCATACAGCCTCAAGCTGAAGTTTTTCGCCCAGGGGCTGCCGCTTACCGAAAAATTGATTGGCAAGATGTCCAGGCGGTATCCGCTGTTTACGGTGTACCCGTTGAACGCTCGCCAACTGCCGTGATATTGCACATTCCCAACGCAGCCCGTTAGTGCCGCGACAGGCACTCTGGTTATTTATTGTTACAAATGAATTTCAGCAGTGTAAAACTTTGCAAGGTTTGCGTCGCTGAAAATCGGTGATGCGCATCCAAAATTTCATCGGCTTGATGGTGGCGGCCATCATCCTGCCACTGGCGGTGGCATCGGGTGTTGCGGTTTACCAAATTTGGCAGGAAGAACGGGGCTTAGCCATGGCCCGTCTGCACAAAACCGTAGATGCCACATCACTAATGGTCGAGCGGGATATTCAGGCGTCCATTGCGGCACTATATGCGCTAGGCAACTCAGAGCACCTGTTAACGGGTAATTTCGAAGCTTTTTATGCGCAGGCCACAGCCATCAACCGCGTGCCAGACACCTGGACTGCGTTGCTGCGCAGCGACGGCACCCAGGTTTTGAACACTGCGACGCCCTTCGCAGCCCCGCCAACCGTAGTGCCGCCCTCTGTGGTCACGTCCCCCGTCACCCAGGTTCTAGCCACCCAAAGTCCTTTTGTGTCCGGCGTATTTGTCGGGCCACGCTCGGGGCAGCAACTCATCGCAGTTTATGTGCCCGCAGTGGCATCGAGCTTCGACAAATATGTGGTCGTTCAGGGCTTCTCTTTGGAGCATTGGAAGAAGACTGGCCAACAACAGGATATACCGGCGGACTGGATCGTCGCGGTCATTGACGGTGCTGGTAAATTCATTGCGCGCAGCCACAAGAGTGACGAACTGCGGGGCAAGCCGGCCCGGCCCGAGCTGGTGGCCGCTGCTGCGCAGCAGGCGCAGGGCTTGATCCGGCATGCAACCGTCGAAGGAATCGAGTCTTACGATGCGTTCCAGCACTCGCAGTTGACTGGCTGGACGATCGCTGTCGCCGCTCCTGTGGCATCGGTCAATCAGCCGGTTTTGCGTGCGGTGCAGATTGCGGTTGCGGGATTTTTGATGGCGATGCTGGTTTCGGGGATTTTGGCTTTCGTACTTGGACGCCGGCTTATTGCGGCCTTGCAAAGTGCCAGCGCGACGGCGATGGTATTGGGGCACGGGCAAATCCCCAAGGTGATGTACACATCCATTGCCGAGGTTGACGACTTGAGCCGATCCCTGGCCAATGCTGGCGAACTGCTTGAACGGGAACGCCTGGCCCGTCTGGCAGCCGAGGTGGAACGCGAGCGGCTGCTGGAAGTGGAGCGCGGCGCCCACGATGCCGCCGAAAAAGAAAACAAGGCCAAAGACCACTTCCTGGCGATGCTCGGGCATGAGTTGCGCAACCCACTGGCGGCCATTTCTGGCGCTGTCTCTGTCCTCACGCGCGGCAACAAAAGCACGCAGGATGCTGACCGGTATTTGGGCATCATCCACAGGCAGAACCGCCACTTGGTTCACATCATTGATGACTTGCTGGACATGTCGCGCCTGATCGCCGGCAAAATAGTGCTGGAGCGGTATCCGGTGGACTTGGCCGAATGCCTGCGGACGTGCATTGATGGGCTCACGGCTGCACAGCGCTTGGGGGTCCACACCGTCAACGTCACGGCAGAGTCTGTGTGGGTCAATGCTGACCCGGTGCGCATCGAACAGATGCTCATCAACCTGATTGGCAATGCGCTGAAATTCTCGAATGTCGGCACAACCATCAGCATCGATCTGCACGCGGTCGAAGAGCTTGCGGTGATTACGGTGTGTGACCAGGGCAGCGGCATGAGCCCGCAACTGCTGGCCCAGGTTTTTGAGCCTTTTGTACAAGGGCCAGCGCCCGTGACTGGAACCCAGAGTGGCATGGGCATTGGGCTGGCACTGGTCAAGCAACTGGTAGAACTGCATGGCGGCACGGTGGCCGTCGCCAGCGCTGGCAACAATCAGGGAAGTACCTTTACGATTCATTTGCCTAAAGTTCCTGCGCCCACCACCGAATCTACTTCGGGATTTGGGCACTTGATGGCGGCGCGCCCGCGCACGCTTCTGAATGTAGAAGACAACGCTGATGCGCGGGCCGTCATGTCTGAAATGCTGCGCCTGTCCGGATACCAAGTCATCGAAGCCGCCAATGGGGCAAAAGCGCTGGCAGCAGTGGCCCTGCAGCAACCCGATGCCATCGTGCTGGACATCGGGCTGCCTGACATGAATGGTTATGAAGTTGCGCGCCAGATTCGCTTGTTGGCCAACGGCCGCGATGTGCCCCTTATCGCGTTAACCGGCTATGGTCAATCGCCCGACCCGGGTTCAGCAGAACAGGTCTGCTTCAGCGCGCATCTGGTCAAACCGGTAGATCCAGAGGATTTAATTCGCACTGTTGAATTGGCGCTGGCTACTGCGCAGGCGCACTAGCAGCACTTTCCTGCTGGCGTACCAAAGCGGGCCGACGCGCTCGGATTTGCCTGCCCCATGATTCTGCGTATGCATCAATTTACTACAATTGTGGTAAAAAAAGGCTATTCTGACACTTTCAACCTGCCAGAGGCTATTTTTTTAAATACTTTAAGCCTTTATCCCACGTATTAACTACACAATAAGCTATATATTACATAGCACTTACAGACGACTGTGGCGGATTTGCACGGTAGCCGAGTCAAGGCGCATCTTGCTTGAGTTTTTCATAAGCTGCATTGGCCGCCGTGCCCCGGCTGGTGTCTTGCAGACCGCGTTTGACGTCGCGGTACGCCTGCTGAATCATTGCGCTGGGCACGCCTCCGGTCGTGCCAACCGATTCGTCCCGCTCGTGCGGCAGCTTGGGTGCGGACGGCGTTGTGATGGTGGCGGGCAGCTTGGTGTTGATTGATTTTTTCATGATGGCTCAAATAGGGGGTGGTCGAATAATTCGCAGTATTCAATGCGCCCGTACACAGCGTCAATCAGCCAAGCGGAAATTGGGCTGTGGGCCTACTCCTACGACGGGTGCGCGTTGCCATACGTTGGTGCTCTGATTTAAGTGGTCAATTCCTACAACCCGTTGCGTTATTGCCCGATATTGATGAGCAGCGCAAGAACCTAAAGTTGCTTCACCGAGTTTCTCCGGCCACCTGTTTTACTTTTTATTTTTATTGGAGTTACACCATGAGCGTTAAGACCTTACTCACCTCTGCCGCTGCAACCGCAGCCATCGTCGGAACTATTGGATTTGCCTATGCGCAGACTGAATCCACCACCCGCAATCCGGATGGAACTGTTCGAGACATCACACAGCCGTCGGGCACAACAGGAAACAGGGCAACCACACCCTCAACTTCGCCCAGTGAAACTATCAACAACAGCACTGGAACCACACCCAACACAGCGGGCAGCGTGAACAGCACTGGCACAACGACGGACAGCTCCAGAAGCATGCCGAACAGCACCGATACGATGTCGAATAACAGAAACACGATGAATAGTGAGCGCACGGCCCGCGCAGACCGCAACTGATCACGTTAAAGCGGCACAACCCGTGAAACTGGATTTTATGAACGCAATTCTCATACCCCGGTTTTGTTGGAATAGCGCCCTGCCGTATCTGGGGTGCCTACCTCGGCTACGGCATGGTGCTGTAGCGTTGGTTATGGCAGGTACCCAACTGGCATGCACCGACCCGGTGAACTTTTCAACAGAGGCCGCGATTTCCACAATTGCGCCAAGTGATTTGCTGATTTCGGCGACACGCGGCGCAGATTTTGGAACAGCACAGCCTTCGAGCGAGGCACGTCAGACAGCTGATGCCATTCTTCTGTCTCGCGATCACGCTGGAGTTGACTTTTTGATTGTGGACAAAAAACACGCCAAGCTCTATGTTTTCGCTGCCGACGGCACATTGCGCGGTGATACTGCCGTGCTGTTGGGCTCCGCGCGGGGTGACGACAGTGTGCCCAATATCGGGACTCGTCCGATTGAACAAGTGCGGCCAGAGGAACGTACGACTCCCGCAGGCCGTTTTGTTGCTGAACGGGGCCGAAACACGCTGGGGGAAGATGTCGTGTGGGTGGACTATGACGCGGCAGTGTCCATGCACCGCGTTCGTGCGACCAATGTAAGAGAGCGCAGGCTCGAGCGGCTGGAAAGTCCTACCGCCGATGACAACCGAATCTCCTATGGTTGCATCAATATTCCGAAGTCTTTTTACGAAACCGTTGTCGCTCCGACGTTTTCGCAGCGCAGTGCGGTGGTTTACGTATTGCCTGAACTGAAGCCGTTGCAACACGTGTTTAATTTTCGCGTGGCGCTCAGAGGAAGTTGAATGCGCTATTGCACGTCATGAAATATGGACAAATCCCACCCGCTGCTGCCGTACGCGGCAAAGCGCAATTTCTCGAACACCCCTGAGCCGCAAGCCACAGCGCCGGGTGATGATGGGGGCTCCGGCGCGCATGAGAGTCCCCTCTCTTTTGTGGTGCAAAAACACTGGGCCAGCCATCTGCACTACGACTTTCGGCTGGAGTTCCAGGGCACGATGAAGAGCTGGGCCATCCCGAAAGGCCCCAGCCTGGATCCGCGAGAAAAGCGCATGGCCGTGCAGGTGGAAGACCACCCGCTCCTCTACGCGAGTTTTGAAGGGACGATTCCGCCAAAGCAATATGGCGCAGGCAAGGTCATGGTGTGGGATCGGGGTGCATGGCTGCCCGTTGGCGATGCTGAGGCAGGGTACCAGGCAGGCAACCTGAAGTTTGAACTGCGCGGGCACAAGCTGCACGGCAAATGGGCGCTGATTCGAATCAAGGGTAAAGACAAAAGGAGTGAGACGCAGGCACCGTGGTTGCTAATCAAGGAGAAAGACGAGTTTGCCCGGCCCGCCAGCGAGTACAGCCTGGTGGATGCGCTGCCCGACGGCGTGATGAAACAAGACGGAGCTGGCCTGCCCGCCGATGCACGCAAATCAGCGCTGCCCGCCACATTGGCACCGCAGCTTGCAACGCTGGCCCAAGGTGTTCCAGACAATCCGCTTGAGTGGATTTTTGAAGTTAAGTTTGATGGCTACCGGCTGTTGACACGAGTCCATGGCAAGGTGATCACATTGTTTACCCGCAACGGCAACGACTGGTCTTCAAAACTTGCCTCACTGCAACAGACAATTGTCGGCTTAAAGCTTCCTGACGGTTGGTACGACGGTGAAATTGTCGTCCCCAACAAACAGGGGGTTCCTGATTTTGGCGCGTTGCAAGCGAGCTTTGAGTCCCGACGAACCGACAACATCCTTCTATACCTCTTCGACCTGCCTTTCACTGACGGATACGACCTGCGTGCATGCCCGCTGGAGGACCGACGCGCCGCATTGAAACGCGTGCTGGAACCCGCCGAATCAGACCGCGTGCGCTTCAGCGAAGAATTTAACGCTGACCCGCGCAGCCTGATTGCGTCAGCCTGCAAACTGGGCTTGGAAGGGCTGATCGCCAAGCGGCGTGACTCACCGTACACGTCTGGCCGCGCGGCAAGCTGGGTCAAGCTCAAATGCCAGCAGCGTCAGGAATTTGTCATAGGCGGTTTTACTCGCCCGCAAGGTACATGCGCTGGATTTGGTGCGCTGCTGCTGGGTGTGTTTGACGAACAGGGGGGGTTGCAACACGCAGGCAACGTCGGCACCGGATTCAATGCAAAAACACTGACTGACATTAAAACGAAGCTTGATGCCATCCCGCAGGCGACCAGCCCGTTTGCCACAGCCACCACCATAGAAGGCAGGCCGCATTGGGTCAAGCCGGTGCTGGTGGCTGAAGTGGCCTTTGGCGAATGGACAAACGCAGGCCGCATCCGCCATGGCGTGTTTCATGGCTTGCGAACTGACAAGGATGCGAACCTGATCGTGCGCGAAAAGGTAACGCAGATCGCCCCGATTAAAAAAAACCGCACCACAGAAAAGCAGGCTTTGGCACCGCCTGTCAATCTGCGGGTGACGCACCCCGATCGCATCATTGATGCTAGCACCGGCACCACCAAATTCGAGCTGCTGCGCTACTACGCACTGGTTGGCGACTTGATGATGGCGCATCTGAAAGGCAGGCCCGCGTCGCTGGTTCGCGCACCCACCGGCGTGGGCGGCGAGCTGTTTTTTCAGAAGCACCTGGATAACACCAGCCTGGCGGGAATCAGCCCAATCGACGCAAAGCTTGAGGCCGAACCTTCGGCACTGCTGCAGGTGGTGAGTAAACAGGGGTTGCTGGCTGCGGCGCAGTGG
>JANOTE010000245.1:0-3396 GCA_031416195.1 Rhodoferax sp. | reverse complement strand
CTAAATCCGCGCAGTAAAAACATTACCGAGGGCAAGTCGCGTGCTCCGAACCGTTCGATGTACTACGCCATGGGCTATGAGGCGGCAGACTTCAAGAAGCCGATGGTCGGCGTGGCCAACGGGCATAGCACGATCACGCCGTGCAATTCGGGCTTGCAAAAGCTGGCAGATGCGGCAGTGGAGGGCATTGAAGAAGCCGGTGGAAAGGCGCAGATTTTTGGCACGCCAACCATTTCCGACGGCATGGCGATGGGCACCGAAGGCATGAAGTATTCACTCGTCTCGCGCGAAGTGATTTCTGACTGCATCGAAACCTGCGTGCAAGGCCAGTGGCTGGACGGCGTGCTGGTGGTGGGCGGCTGCGATAAAAACATGCCCGGCGGCATGATGGGCATGCTGCGCGCCAACGTGCCTGCCATTTACGTTTACGGAGGTACGATTTTGCCGGGCAGATACAAGGGGCAAGACCTCAATATCGTCAGCGTGTTTGAAGCGGTGGGCCAAAACGCAGCGGGCAATATGAGTGATGAAGACTTGCTGCAAATCGAGCGGCGCGCGGTGCCGGGTACAGGCTCCTGCGGCGGCATGTACACGGCCAACACCATGTCCTCTTCATTTGAGGCACTTGGCCTGTCGCTGCCCTACTCGTCCACCATGGCCAATCCGCACGACGAAAAAGTGAGCTCGGCCAAAGAGTCGGCCAAGGTGCTGATTGAAGCGATCAAGAAAGACATCAAACCGCGCGATATCGTGACCAAAAAGTCGCTGGAAAATGCGGTGGCGGTGATCATGGCGACGGGCGGCTCCACCAATGCAGTGCTGCACTTTTTGGCCATCGCCCACGCCGCCGAGGTGCCGTGGACGATTGACGACTTTGAGCGCGTCCGCGTCAAAACCCCGGTGTTGTGTGACTTGAAGCCATCCGGCAAATACCTGGCGGTGGATTTGCACAAGGCCGGTGGTATTCCGCAAGTGATGAAGACGTTGCTTGCGGCTGGCCTGCTGCACGGCGACTGCATCACCATCACCGGGCAAACCATTGCCGAAGTGCTGAAGGATTTGCCAGATGTGCCGCGCGCGGATCAAGACGTGATTCGCGCCATCGACAAGCCCATCTACAAGCAAGGCCATTTGGCGATTCTCAAGGGCAATTTGTCGCCAGAGGGCTGCGTTGCAAAGATCACCGGTTTGAAGAAGCCCGTGATGACCGGACCAGCACGCGTGTTTGACGACGAACAATCGGCTTTGACCGCAATTTTGACTGGCAAAATCGTCGCTGGCGATGTGATGGTGCTGCGCTATTTGGGCCCCAAAGGCGGCCCCGGCATGCCCGAAATGCTGGCCCCCACTGGTGCGCTGATTGGTGCGGGCTTGGGCGAAACGGTGGGCCTGATCACCGATGGCCGCTTCTCCGGCGGCACTTGGGGCATGGTGGTGGGCCACGTGGCACCCGAAGCGGCGGTGGGCGGGCTGATTGCGTTCATCCACGAGGGCGACTCGGTCACCATTGACTCAATTCAGCTCAAATTGGAGCTTAATGTCGATGACGCTGAAATCGCACGGCGCCGAGTGGGATGGGTGCCGCCCAAACCGCGCTACACGCGCGGCGTTCAGGCAAAATTTGCGTTCAACGCGTCAACGGCAAGCAAAGGCGCGGTACTTGACGATTTTTGACCACTGACAAAAACAACCGGGACGGCTACCGACGCCGTTTCGCCGTTAACGTGCCAATCGCTTCCTTGTTTCTGTCGATTCGGGCTTGGCGTTTGGCATTTTCTTTATCCATCGCCACGCGCTTGGTGTAACCGCTGGAATCAGCCCAAGCCCACCAAGCGATGGCCAAGCCGAATGGCGCAAAAACCACATACCATGCCCAGGTGGCAACAGGCCCAATCTCCAAGTACCACATGGCCAGAAGAACAATGCCCAGCCCTAGAAATAACATGCCAGCCTCCAAGAATAAATTACACGCTCAAAACGTCGTGTCAACCGTATTCACTACAATTGCGTTGTCGGAATGTAACCCAACTCTTCACTACCTCAAGAGGAAAAAATGAAACGCTCACTGTTTGCCCAAGTTGTCATGATTGCCGCCGTGTCCTCTGCCGCGCCCGCGTTTGCCGATCAAGCCCTGGCAACGTCTAAAAACTGCATGGCCTGCCACGCCGTTGACAAAAAACTGGTTGGCCCATCCTACAAAGAAATCGCTGCGAAGTACGCCGCCGACAAAGGCGCTGCCGACAAGCTCGCCACCAAGATTGTCAAAGGCGGAGCTGGCGTGTGGGGAGCCGTGCCCATGCCCGCGAACGCGCAAGTCAGCGAGGCTGAGTCGAAAGCGCTGGCTGCATGGGTTCTGGCAACGAAGTAGTTCACAAGAGACCGTTGGCTTTTCAGCCTGCGGCCCGTGAAAAAAGCCTGCAGATGCAGGCTTTTTTTTGTGCTGCTGGGCAAGAATCAATACGCCTGCCCCAGCTGATCCAGAATCGCCGGGTTCTCCAGCGTCGAGGTATCCTGGGTGACGGCCTCGCCTTTGGCAATCGAGCGCAGCAAGCGGCGCATGATTTTGCCGCTGCGCGTCTTGGGCAGGTTCTCACCAAAGCGAATATCTTTGGGCTTGGCGATCGGACCGATCTCTTTGGCGACCCAGTCGCGCAGCTCTTTGGCGATGGCTTTGCCTTCCTCTGCGTTCGGGCGAGCGCGCTTGAGCACCACGAAAGCGCAAACGGCCTCGCCTGTCACATCATCGGGGCGGCCCACCACTGCGGCTTCAGCTACCAGATGTGAGCAGCTCACCAATGCCGACTCGATCTCCATCGTGCCCAGGCGGTGGCCGCTGACGTTCAATACATCGTCGATGCGGCCTGTGATGCGGAAATAGCCCCTGTCCGCGCTGCGAACTGCACCATCGCCCGCCAGGTAATACTTTCCGCCCATCTCCTCGGGAAAATAAGCTTTTTTGAAACGCTCGGGGTCGTTCCAGATGGTGCGAATCATTGACGGCCAAGGGCGTTTGATGACCAACAGCCCACCTGTGCCGTTGGCAATGTCGTGGCCCACCTCGTCCACGATGGCGGCCATGATGCCGGGCAGCGGCAGCGTACACGAGCCTGGCACGAGCGGCGTGGCACCGGGCAACGGGGTGATGACGTGGCCGCCGGTTTCAGTCTGCCAGAAGGTGTCCACAATCGGGCAGCGCTCACCACCCACGTGCTTGTGGTACCACATCCAGGCCTCGGGGTTGATCGGCTCGCCCACTGATCCCAGAATGCGCAGACTGCTCAAGTCAGAACGTGCAGGATGGACTTTTTCATCGCCCTCTGACGCTTTGATCAGTGAGCGGATCGCCGTCGGAGCGGTGTAAAAAATCGTGCATTTGTGGCGCTCAATCATCTGCCA
>JANOTE010000244.1:0-8918 GCA_031416195.1 Rhodoferax sp. | reverse complement strand
TTGTGCGGATGCACGAACTCGATCGGATCCTCAACCGTGATGATGTGCCCGAACGAATTTTCGTTGCGCCAGTCCACCATGGCTGCCAGCGTGGTCGATTTGCCCGAGCCGGTAGCGCCCACCAAAATGCACAAACCGCGTTTGGACATCACAATTTCTTTGAGAATCTGCGGCACACCCAGGCCATCAATGGTCGGCAAAATGGCGGGGATAGTTCGCATCACCATGCCCACTTTGCCCTGCTGGATGAAGGCGTTCACACGAAAACGCCCCACGCCCGGCGGCGAGATCGCAAAGTTGCATTCCTTGGTGCGCTCGAACTCGGCTATCTGCTTGTCGTTCATGACCGAGCGCGCCAGCGCCAGCGTGTGCCCCGCATTGAGCGGCTGCGGCGAGACCTTGGTGACCTTGCCATCGACCTTGATGGCGGGCGGAAAATCACCCGTGATGAACAGGTCGCTGCCGGTGCGGCTGACCATCAACTTCAGCAGGTCGTTGATGAATTTAGTGGCTTGATCGCGCTCCATGAGAGCACCTCCTTAAGAATTATGCGAAATATCCAGTAGCAGAATACCCAAACAGTTATCCAGGGAAGTTTTCGGGAATCTTGGCCTTCGATCTAGCCTCTGCCGAGCTGATGATGTTGCGCTTGACGAGGTCGGTCAAGTTTTGATCCAGCGTCTGCATGCCCACGCTGTTGCCGGTTTGAATACTCGAATACATCTGCGCCACCTTTGCTTCGCGAATCAGGTTGCGGATGGCGCTGGTGCCCAGCATGATCTCGTGTGCGGCCACGCGGCCCGAGCCGTCTTTGGTTTTGCACAGTGTCTGCGAGATCACCGCTTGCAGCGACTCGGACAACATCGCGCGCACCATTTCTTTCTCGTCGGCGGGGAACACGTCAATGATGCGGTCAATCGTTTTGGCGGCACTCGATGTATGCAGTGTGCCAAACACCAAGTGGCCGGTTTCAGCCGCCGTCATCGCCAGGCGAATGGTTTCCAGGTCGCGCATTTCGCCGACCAACATGCAGTCGGGGTCTTCGCGCAAAGCCGAGCGCAGCGCGGCGGCAAAGCTCAAGGTGTGCGGCCCCACTTCGCGCTGATTCACCAGGCATTTTTTGTATTCATGCACAAACTCAATCGGGTCTTCCACGGTGAGAATGTGGCCAAATTCAGTTTCATTCAAATAGTTGACCATCGCGGCCAGCGTGGTCGATTTGCCCGAACCCGTAGGCCCCGTCACCAGCACCATGCCGCGCGGCTTCAAGGCCAGGTCGGCAAAAATCTTGGGTGCGTTGAGCTGCTCCAGCGACAGGATTTTGCTCGGGATGGTTCGAAACACCGCGCCCGCGCCACGCTCCTGGTTGAACGCGTTGACGCGAAAGCGCGCCAGGCCTTCGATCTCAAACGAAAAGTCGATCTCCAAAAATTCTTCGTAATTTTTGCGCTGTGTGTCGTTCATGATGTCGTACACCATGGCGTGTACGGCCTTGTGATCCAGCGCTTCGACGTTGATGCGTCGTACGTCGCCATGCACGCGAATCATGGGCGGCAGGCCCGCCGACAGGTGCAAGTCAGACGCTTTGTTTTTAACGCTGAAGGCGAGTAGCTGGGTGATGTCCACTTGAATCCTCACTAGTTTGGCAAAGGTTTGATAACCTCAGAAGGATTATGACCATGATTTCCGACAATCTCCTAGCGGTGCAGGCACGAATCGAGGCCGCCTGCGCGAAGGCGCGGCGACCCGCGCACGATGTCACGCTTCTGGCGGTTTCAAAGACCTTTGGTGCTGATGCCGTGCAGGCAGCATTTGACGCGGGGCAAACCGCGTTTGGCGAGAACTACATCCAGGAGGCGGTGGAGAAGATTGCGCTACTTCGCCATCTGCCTATCACTTGGCATTGCATTGGCCCAGTGCAAAGTAATAAAACCCGCCTCGTGGCTGAGAATTTTGGCTGGGTACACAGCGTGGACAGGCTCAAAATCGCCGAGCGTTTGAACGACCAGCGGCCCGCCCATCTGCCACCATTGCAGGTGTGCATTCAAGTCAACATTGACGCCGAGGCGAGCAAGTCGGGTGTGGCTGCCGCTGAGGTTGAAGCGCTCGCTGCCCAGGTGGCGCTGCTGCCCCGGCTCCAGCTTCGTGGTTTGATGTGTATTCCTGAAATTACTCCTAATTTAATAGCTGTTAGCGGATCATTTACGGGAGCTAGAGCAATATTTGATCAAATAAATCGCTTAAAATTGCCGACTTCACCAAAAATTAACTCCAAGGTTAATTTTCTGACTTTAGACACGCTTTCAATGGGCATGACGACCGACCTGGAGGCAGCCATCGCCTGCGGCAGCACGATGGTGCGGGTGGGCACAGCGATTTTTGGCGTGCGCTCAAAAACCGCTTGAACGCATTGGCGAGTTGGTAGTTACCCGAGGCAATGCCGGGCCATAAATTCTCAAGACTGAACATCCGCTGCGCGGGTTTGAACGGCCCGTCTGTCAGAATCAATTTCAAGATGTGTTTGCTCCTGAAGATTCAACCGCTGCGCAAATGGGTCGTTGTAGCGTGGCTTTTTGCAGTCTGCATTGTTGCGCTGCTGCCGCACGCGGCTCTGGCAGGCACTTTGACCCGCGCTCAATTGCAGCAGCAGTTGGGCGACTCGGTCAACGTGGGCGAGCAGCTCACCGCGCTGCCGGTGTGGCCCGTCTTTTACAAAAACCAAACCGCAGAGGGTCGCAACGCGTTGTACGCCTATGTGTTTGAGACCATCGACATCGAGCCGGTGGTGGGTTACGGTGGCAAGCCGATCAACATCCTGGTGGTGATGAATGCGGCAGGCAAGTTTCTGGATGTGCGCCTGCTGAGCCACAACGAGCCGATCTTCCAGGAAGCCTCGCGCAACAAGCTGCTGGCCGACTTTGCCGCACAGTACATTGACCTCACCATCGCGCATCAAATCCAGGTATTGACGCCCAAGGCGCAGCGTGTTTTTGACGACCAGAAAGCGACTTTGCATGGTGTGAGCGCCGGCACCGTGTCAGCCATGGCGATGGACCGCACAATCATGGAGGCCGCAGCCCAAGTCGCGTACGCACGGCTGGGCGATGCCCCTGTGGGCCTGGGCGTCAGTGGCACAAACCACGACTTGCAAAATGACAAGGCCAAAGCCAGTGCCGCGCGCAGCCAAGGGCCCGACGACAAGTTCGAGCGCATGGGCTTTAACGAACTCGTCGCGGCCAAACTGGTGCAGCCGGTCAGTCGCAGCAACCGCGAGGTGCAGGTCCGCTTCGACAGGACGCCTGCCGAGGGCCAGGACGCCATCGCCCGCCTGCAGCCCAACGCAAAGGCGCTGGACGTCATGCTCATGCTGCCAGGCTTGCCCCATGTCGGCCGCAATGTGCTGGACGCCCCTGGCTGGCGCGAGGTGCGTGCCCTGCGGGAGTCGGGCCGGGGCGTGATCGCGGTGCTGGACGCCAGCCGCTATGAGGTGGTGGGCAGCGCAGGCATTACAGGGCCCGTGACCGGATCCGTAACTAAACCGGTAATTGGACGAATCGCCCGGCTGGTTGCCGTGCAGGACGGGCAGCGATTTGACGTGCAGGCCCTGCCGTACACCCACGGCTTGCGCATGAGCGGGCGGCGCTCCGGCGTGGGGACTGACGCTGTTATGCGCCTGTTTGCCACGCCTTTGGCGGCACCGGGCCAGCCTGCGCTGGATTTGGCCCAGCCGCTGACGCTGGAGTTCAACCTGTCACGCGCCAGCGCGCTGCCGGGACAGCAGCGCCTGGAGACGGTCTGGACGCACGACATCGACATCCCCAACCTGGCCAAATGGCAGCCGGTACGGGAGACCCCGGCCTGGCTGCGGGTGTGGGAGCAGCGCAAGATTGATTTGGCGATTCTGGTGGCCGGGCTTGTGGTGTTGTCGATTGCGCTGGCGTACCAGAAGTGGCTGTCAGCCTCGAAAAAACGGCTTACCACCTACCGCATCATTTACCTGGTGTTCACACTGGTCTTTATCGGCTGGGCGGCGCAGGGGCAGCTCACCATTGTCAACATCACTTCGCTGACCAGTGCATTGCTGGAGGGGCGAAGCGGCGAGTTTTTGCTGTCAGACCCGATGGCGATTGTGCTGTGGGCGTTTGTCGGCATCACGCTGCTGGTTTGGGGGCGTGGCACGTTTTGCGGCTGGCTGTGCCCGTTTGGCGCGTTTCAGGAGTTGCTGAGTTTTGCCGCAAAAGCCGTGGGGTTGAAGCCGAAACAACTGCATCGCAAGGTGGATGCCGTTTTGAAGAATGTGAAGTACGTGGTGCTTGCCGCGATCGCCGTCGCCGTCGTGGTGGGTGGCCCGTGGGCCGACATGATGGTCGAAGTCGAGCCCTTCAAAACCTCGATCAGCATGGGCTTTCAACGCGAGTGGCCTTACGTCGCTTGGGCCGTGGCGTGCTTGTCGTTAAGCCTGCTGGTGTTTCGCGGCTACTGCCGCTACGTGTGCCCGCTGGGGGCTGCGGTTGTCATCATGGGCAAATTGCGCCTGTGGAAGTGGATTCCGCGCCGTGCTGAATGTGGCACACCCTGCCAAACCTGCCGCCACGGCTGCGGCTACCAGGCCATCACGCCGGTGGGCAAAATTGATTACGACGAATGCTTTCAGTGCCTGGATTGCGTGACCGACTACCAGGACGACAAGCGTTGCCTGCCCTTGATTCGCGAGCGCAAGGCCGGTGGACGGTTGCCTTCAAAAGTTATTCCCATTCAACCGGTGACCGCACAGGTCATTGCGCATGCTTGAATTTCAATCGGGCACACCCACACGCAGACAGTGGCTGCGCGTCTCGATGGGCTTGTCCGCCGGGTTGCTGGCACCGCAACTCAGCGCCAAACCATCATCGCTGCAATGGCGCGACACAGCGATGATCGGCCTGGGCACCACGCTGTCGCTGCGGGCTGCGCATGCCGATGGCGAGCAGGCGCGCTCAGGGCTGGATGCCGCCGTGGCCGCGATTCGCCATGTGGAGCAGCAGATGAGCCTGTTCAACCCCAGCAGCGCTTTGTCAACCCTCAACCGCGACGGCGTTTTGCAGAATCCGCATCCCGACTTGGTGAGCGTGTTGCAGTTGGCGCAGCAGGTATCGGCCAAAAGCGATGGCGCTTTTGATGTCACCGTGCAGCCGCTGTGGCTCGCGTGGGCACACGCGCAACGTGCGGGCCGCCTGCCATCCAAGCCTGAGCTGGACGCAGCCCGCGCACGCGTGGGCTGGCAGCATGTGCAGATCAGCAAAAAACGCATCCGCTTGATGCGCGACGGCATGTCGCTCACGCTCAACGGCATTGCGCAGGGCTTCGCGGGCGACATGGCACGTGCGGCATTGCAAGCGCACGGCGTGGAGCATGCACTGATCGACAGCGGAGAATGGTCGGCGCTGGGCTACAGCCCTACGCAAGGGCCGTGGATGCTGGGCATCGCCAACCCGCGCATTGCAAGTTCGCTCATCACGAAAATCAGCATGGATGGCAGGGCGATGGCCACCTCCAGCGATGCGCACTACCGTTTTGGTGCGGACGACACACACCACCATATTTTTGACCCCCACACCGGCTACTCGCCGCGCGCGCTGGCATCTGTCACCGTGCTGGCCCCGAGTTGCGCTGTGGCTGACGCGCTGACCAAGGTGATGTTCATGGCCAGCAGCGCGGCGCAAGCCCTCACGCTTGCCAAGCGGTGGCAGGTGGATGTGCTGGTGGTCGAGAAAAATGGTCAATGGCGTGCCAGCGAAGGGCTTGCCAAGTCCCTGCGTGCGTAGGGGCGGATCGCCCTGCGCATAATCAATAACCCTAAACCTAACCGAGACCAGGCACCATGGCGTCAACTCCGCAATTTGAACTCTATTCTTTCTGGCGCACGTCAGCCACCTTTCGTGTGCGGGTCGCGCTCAACATGAAAGGGATGGCGGCGCATGAGCACAACATCAACATCGATGCGGGGGAGCAGCGCAGCGCCGCCTACCTGGCGATCAATCCGCTGGGCGGTTTGCCAACGTTGATCGAAGCGGGGCATCCGCCCATCACGCAATCCATCGCGATTCTTGAATTTCTGGAAGAAACGCAAGCCTCGCCACCGCTGTTGCCCAGCGACCGACATGGCCGGGCCCGTGTGCGCGCCATCGCGGCCATGCTGGCTTCTGACACGCATCCGCTGATCACACCGCGCGTCAAGAAGTATCTGACAACCAACAGCGGATTCGACGATGCCGCTTGGCGCGCGTGGATCACCCATTGGTTCACCACCGGCATGAGCGCGGTCGAGCAGCGCCTGGCGGGCGAAGCCGCCACTGGAAAATTTTGCCATGGCGACGTACCCGGCATGGCCGATATCTGCCTGGCCAGCGTGGTGGCAGTGATGCGGGTTTTCAAAGTCACCGTCGCCAATACGCCCACGGTTGACCGCATCATGGTCAATTGCGACGCGCTTGAATCGTTTGCGAAGGCTGCGCCGAGTCGCCAGGTCGGCGCGCCTGCCTGATTCACATTGGGCTCAATATTTACTACAAATGTGGTAACTATTTGAAAAAAATTAACCTAAGAGTTAATTTTTTTAGAAAAACCGCGATTTACCCGTATTTTATGAATGAATTAGGGCTCTAGCTCCCGAATAATATGCGAAATAAGCTATAAATAATAGAGCATATCGCGTGCATGTTTTTCACCGCTCAGTCGCTCAATTTGCCGTAGTGGGGACGTATTCGCGTTTTGCTGGCGATGCCCTCAGGTGTGAACAGAATGACAAACTCCGCTGGGGCAACATCCGCGTTGGGCGGTTTTAAGCGGTAAATCCAGACCTCAAAACCGCTGTCAAACTTCACCAGGGTGGCGGGGCCGAGCGCAGCCAGCGCCTCAACTTTCGTGGTCTTGCCTGGTGCCACTGAATCACTGGCAGCTTGCAATGACATGCTGGCATCGCGGAAAGTGGGTCGATCGACGGTGGAGTTGCGGGACGAATTTGCACACGCGCCCAAACCCAACGCGCTGGCACACGCGAGTGAGATGAGCAGTGATCGCCCACTTGCCATCACTCGCCTTGCATATAGTCGAACTCGATCAGCGTGTCGTCCGGCCAACTGCGCTCGCCCAGCGGCAAAACGTAGGTGCGGTCGAGCAGCACCTCGCAGTCGCAATCGGCCAAGTCGTTGGGCAGACCGGGGTCGTCGCTGGCATTGGCGTACAGCTTGGTGATGGCCAGGATCTCGCGGCGTGTGCCGGCCACCAAGGTGACGCTGAACAGCGGGCGGTCGGCAAAAAACAGGTAGTTGGGTGCTTTGTCATCGCAATAGGCCGGTGTGTCGGCCAGCGCAGCGGCAATCCAGCCGATCAAGCCGCTGCGGTTTGACACTAGCCCCGCTTGCATGCCCACCCTGCATTCCAGCCGTAAATCGCCCAGGCGGCGGGTGTTGGGCGGCAAGCCGGGCGTGCGGATATCGGTGCGCCAGGTCATGCTCTGCGCTTTGCGGTTGGGCACCACCTGAGCGTCCTGTGCAAGGGCTTGCGCGTTGCGCGGCAACACGAAGGTGTGATCTGGCGCGATCGGCAGCGCAAACTCCACCTCACTGCCCACCACGGCTAAATCGATGTTGTTCATGTCGGTTTCGCGCCGCCGTGGCAGCAGCTTGAAGCGCAGTGCCGCGTGCGGTGCCATGGCGCGTTCTTTCTCGAAGAGATCCAATCCCTGGATCATCTTGCGATAGGATTTTTCGACCGGATCGCGATTGGCTTTGGCTGTGACGTTGACGGGTGCCAGCGCGGACGCGCTTTGGGCTTGCGCGTGGGCGGGCGGGATGCAGAGGAGGAGGATGGCGACGAAAAGCAACTTCATAGTTCCTCCAGCAAACAGATCAAGGCGGCTTGGAAAATCCCAATCGCTCCACATTGCGCCGCTCGGCAGCAAAGGCATCTTTCAGTGCGGCTGCGTAGTCTCTGGAATTCAGGTAATTGGGTTCCTGCTCATATTTTGACAGCTCGCCCACATGCTGCACGTCGAACAATGCGATTTTGAACGCATCGTGCAAAGTTTGCACGATGTGCGAGCCCATGCCCCGTGGGCCCACCAGGCCATAAGGCGAGGTGGCGCTGATGCCGTAGCCCAGCTCTTTGAGGGTGGGCACGTTGGCCCAGCGTGCGGTGCGACGCTCGCCGAAGGTCGCCAAGAGGCGCAGCCTGCCAGACTCGACATAGGGCACAAAACCGTTGGAATTGACCCCCGCCATCAATTGCCCGGAAGCTACTGCCAGCATTTGCTCGGCCGTGCCTTTGTACGGCACGTGAATGTATGTGAGGTGACGTCTGCCAAACAGTTCATCGAGCACGATGTGCGGCGTGGTACCCAGCCCGTTGGTCGATATCGTCAACTCGCCCGGCTTGGCAGCCGCAAACTTCAGCAAATCCTCAAACGAATGAAACGCACTGTTGGCGGGCACCACCACGCCAAAGGTCACCCCGCTGATCTGGATGATCGGTGTGGTGTCGCGAATCGGATCCCAACTGACCTTTTGCACGTGCGGCGCGCGCAGCGCAGGTTGCGGTAGTTGGGCAATCGTGTAGCCGTCTGGTGCGGCATGCTGCAACAGGGGCATCGCCAAAGTGCCGCCTGCACCCGGGCGGTTTTCGATGACGAAGCGCTGACCCAGAGTCCTCGACGCAATGTCGCACAGCAGGCGCAGCGTGATGTCGGTAGCGCCGCCTGCGGGCCACGGTACGATCAGCGTGATGGGGCGGATTGGGTAGGGGCCTTGCGCGCGCACAGGCCAGGCAAGCCCTGCACCTAACATCGTGGCGGTCATCGCCCCCAAAACGTCCCGGCGCTTCATGCTGGCCCCCCGCGCTTGGCCAGTTGGCCAAAGCCGCGCTGCGGATCGTAGCCCCAG
>JANOTE010000243.1:0-1686 GCA_031416195.1 Rhodoferax sp. | reverse complement strand
TTCGTGATGCTGATCGTCGTGTGTCTTGATGATCCGCAGCGACTGTTGGCGCGCGTGGCTGGTCGTATAACAGAGGGCGGTCACGCAGTGCCGCCCGAGCGCATATTGGCGCGCTACCCTCGGACGCTGGCAAATCTTTCGGTGGCTGTGCGTCTGGCTGATTTGGCGATTCTTTATGACTCGGTCGATGTCGAGCACGGTGTGCCACTGCTTGGCGCAGTGTGTATGGGGAAGCGAACGATGCTGCTGGTGCCCAAGCTGCCGCGCTGGATGGCCACCATGCTGGGCACCGCGTAGTTCCAGCGCTCCCAGGGTTTCACGCACTTGGGATGCCTGGACGCGTACCAGAGCTGGGGTTGAAGACCTGGCGGGCCCATGCGCAGAAGCCCGTAGAAAGCACGCCGAAGGTGAACAATCGTCTAACGGACAATCTCGAACGACCCGCCGCCCCCCGCAACTGCGCGCTTTGATGCACGTGCAAGTACCCGGCGGGGTGTAAAGCGCCAGCGAGCTGCGATGCCGCGTTGATTCCCGAAGAACAATAAACTTTTTATACAGGCATACCCATGTCGCTCAGCACCTCAAGAATTCTCCTCGCAGCCGCAGCCATGCTCGCTAACGCACGATCAAAAAAGCATCTGGATATCGGCTCAGGTCATGGCGAGTTGATCGCGCTGCTCAGGCAGGGCAACCTGGTGACTCAATCAAACGCGTGTGACTACACGGCCTCACTGATGAAGCTCGGCGACGTGAAGGTCAGCGTCGTGAATCTCAACGACGACCCGCTCCCCTTTGAGAGTCGTTCCTTCGACTTGGTGACTTGCACGGAAGTCATTGAACACCTGGAGCATTACCGCGAAACCATACGCGAGATGTATCGCGTGCTTGAGCCCGCAGGCACACTGGTCATCAGCACGCCCAATATTCTTAATTTGAAGTCGCGCATCCGCTATCTGGTCTTCGGCTTTCACAACTTGTTCGGGCCGCTGCACACACTGGAAAGCGAGTTGCATTCTGCGGGCGGACACATCAATCCGGTGTCGTCGTTTTATCTCTCGCATTCGCTGCTCGATGCTGGCTTTCAGGACATCCGCCTGGCCATCGACAAACCGCAAACCACATCGCTCCTCTGGTTTGCTCTGCTGTATCTGCCGATCAAGCTCTTCTCATTGCTGACGATTCGCAAAGAGAAGTCTCGCTACCAGACAATTGATGCATCCAACGAACGCTACGTGCTTCAAATGAACAGCTTCGATGTGTTGGTGGGCAGAACCATTTTGGTGGCCTGCACCAAGCCAGCGTGAGGTGTGTGCGTCTTCTGGAGCGCCCAACGTGGATGAAAAGCGGGGCCAGGCTGATTAATGGGCCGCGAACCGACCCTTGAGGTAACTCGCAATCTTGTCCGAGTCATACAGCCACTTGCTGCTCCCAGCCGCATCGGTAATCTTCAAACAAGGCACTTTGGTCTGCCCGCCGTCACGCGTCAACGCATCGCGGTCGGCACCCGGCGGTTGCGCATCGACGCGCTGGATGTTGAGCGACAACCGGGCAATTTCCTGTCGCACCTTCATGCAAAACGGACAGGTTTTGTATTGATACAAAGCCAGGCTCTGACACTGCAGATCGGCTTGCTGCTGCGCGGCCTGCGTGCGAACAATGCCTTTGGGCCGGGTCAGTTTCTCTTTC
>JANOTE010000242.1:0-2898 GCA_031416195.1 Rhodoferax sp. | reverse complement strand
GCCAAGATCGTGTTGGCGGGTTTCTCGCAAGGCTCTGCGATGGTGCTGCACACGGGCTTGCGCCACAGCGCGAAATTGGGCGGCATCATTGCGCTGTCGGGCTATTTGCCGCTGGCCGATACGCTGGCCGCCGAGCGCAGTGCTGCCAACCAGGCTACCCCCATCTTCATGGGCCACGGCACGCAAGACCCGATGGTGGTGCTGGCCCGCGCGGAAGATTCACGCAACGCGCTGGCCAAGTTGGGCTATGCCGTGCAGTGGCACACCTACCCGATGCCGCACAGTGTGCATCCGCAGGAGATTGTGGACATTGGGCGGTTTTTGCAGGCCGTGTTGACCACATCGAGTTAAAAATGAACCTGGAAGTTAATTTTTTCGCAAAAATGATCAAAAATGTCAAAAATGTGATTAAATTAGTGTTATAGCTCTCGTATTATATGTATGTACAGCTATATATTGCATAGCAATACATAGCAATACATAGCAAACCAATGGAGATATTTGCCGATGCCAAACCGCCACCACTTCACCCGCGCCGACCTTGACCGGCTGGCGGTCAACGCTATGGTCGAGCGGGGTCTCAAGCCCGAATTTTCAGCCAGTGCCATGCAGCAGATGGTGCAAATCCACGGCCCCAGCAGCGAGGCGGGCGCTGACATCAGCGACTTGCGACACCTCTTATGGTGCTCGATTGACAACGATGATTCGCGTGATTTAGATCAGCTCAGCGTGTGCGAACAGTTGCCGCAGGGTGCTCTCAAGGTGTGGGTGGCAGTTGCCGATGTAGACACCTTGGTTCGGCAAAATTCCCCGGTGGATCACCACGCGCAGGCCAACACCACGTCGGTCTACACCTCGGTGCGTATTTTCCCGATGCTGCCCGAGCGCCTGTCGACCGACCTGACCTCGCTCAACCCGAATGAAGACCGCCTGGCGATGGTGACCGAGATGGTCTTTAACGCCGATGCGTCGCTAGCCGGGTCTGCCGTCTACCGGGCGCGCGTACACAACCACGCCAAGCTGGCCTATGACGCGGTGAGCGCCTGGATTGAAGGCGAAGCTGGTCTGCCAGCCGCAGCAGCAACCGTGCCCGGTATGGACGCACAGTTGCGCACGCAGGATGCCCTGGCGCAGGCCTTGCAAGCCAAGCGGCGTGCGCAAGGGTCGCTGGATTTTGAGAGCTTCCAGCCGCGCGCGATATTTGACGGCGACAAGGTGATTGACATCCGCCAGCAAGTGCAGAACCGTGCGCGCCAGTTGATCGCCGAACTGATGATCGCCACCAACGGCTGCACTGCGCGTTTTCTGGCTGACAAAGGCAGTGCCTCACTGCGCCGCGTGGTGCAATCGCCCGAGCGCTGGCTGCGCATTGTGGGCGTGGCCAAAGAGTACGGCGAAGACTTGCCCAGCACGCCAGATTCCCAAGCGCTGGAGCGGTTTTTGCTCAAACGCCGCAAAGCCGATCCCCTGCGTTTTCCCGATTTGTCCTTAATCATCGTCAAACTCATGGGCCGGGGCGAATACGTCATGCAAGCGCCTGGCACCGTGCCCATGGGTCATTTCGGTCTGGCCGTGCGCGACTACACGCATGCCACCGCGCCGAACCGGCGCTTTCCGGATTTGATCACCTCGCGGCTCATCAAGGCGGCTTTACGGGGCGCGTCAGCCCCCTACAGCAACGCCGAGCTGTCGCACTTGGCAGCGCACTGCACCACCCAGGAAGAGGCCGCGCAAAAGGTCGAGCGGCAACTGCGTAAGTCTGAAGCGGCGATGCTGCTGCAAACGCGAATCGGTGCGCAGTTTGATGGCATCGTCACCGGCAGCTCGTCCAAAGGCGTTTGGGTGCGCGTGTTCTCGCCGCCGTGCGAGGGCAGGCTGCACGGACGCGACCCCGCGCCCAAAGTCGGCGACAAGGTTCGGGCGAAGCTGACGTCAGTGGATGTCGAGCGCGGGTTTATTGATTTTGAGATTCAGCTCTGAATTGACAGAAACGTCCGCTTTCCATGATTCAAGTTGTTGATCTGAGCTTCTCCTACCCGCAGGCTGACGTATTTTCCAATTTGTCGTTCCACATTTCAGCGGGCGTCATGCTGGTTCAGGGTGGCGATGGTCGGGGTAAAACGACTTTGCTGCGGTTGCTGGCGGGCGATCTGAAGCCGCAATCGGGGCAAATCCTGTCGAGCCCACCCAACGTTGAGCGCCCGCAAGTATTTTGGATGAACCCGCGATCCACCGAGCACGATTCCATCAATGCGCGCAACTACCTTGACAACCAAGCCAAACGCTGGCCTGGTTTTGACCACCCAGGTCTGGCGGCGTTGATTGAAGGCCTGTCATTGGTCGAGTTTTTGGACAAACCGCTGTACATGCTGTCGACCGGCTCCAAACGCAAAGTGTGGCTGGCAGCGGCTTTCGCCTCCAACGCGGATGTTGCGCTGCTGGACGACCCGTTTGCAGCGCTGGACAAACCCTCCATCCGTTTTGTGACTGAGGTGTTGCGAAGCATGGCCCTGCAAACGCAACGCACGGTGGTGATCAGTGGGTACGACGCGCCAGATTACGTCCCGTTGGCTGGATTGATCGATTTGGGTGCGTAATCACTATGGGGCAGATTCTCGCACGATCAAGTGTCAAGTTTTTTTTATTTACTACAATTGTGGTCAAACGATGTAAAAAATTAACCTGAGAGTTAATTTTAGTCCAAAAAATACAAATTTCGACTAAATTATGACTAATTTATTGCTATAGCTCCCGAATGCATTGCGTAACTAGCTATATATAAAATAGCATTGTCAAGTCGCCCAAACGCGCGGGTTGGACGCCGTCAAGTCCCACAACTGTGCCCGCCATGCCGCCCAAACGCCTCTGAGCAACTGCATCGCAGGCTCAACCACAGGT
>JANOTE010000241.1:0-1738 GCA_031416195.1 Rhodoferax sp. | reverse complement strand
TTCAATTCGCCAACGCCCCCAAAAAGGCCACCAACCTGTCGCTCAACGTCAAGGTGCTGGAGGCTGCCAAAGAAATGGGTATGAACATCTCTCAAACGGTGGACGGCCTTCTGGCTGAGGAGGTCAAGCGACGCTACTGGGAGAAATGGAACGTGGAAAACCGCGATGCCATCGACCACTACAACGCACGCATCAAGCGTGAGGGCTTGCCTTTGGAGAAATACCGCACGTTCTAGTCGCACAATTTCATGGCTCGCTTTGATGTCTATCCCCATCCTGACCTAGATTTGCGCAAGCGGACTCCCTATCTGATGGATGTGCAGAACGACTTTATCGACAAAGTTGAAAGCCGGGTAGTGATTCCCATGCGCCAGACGGAAGCCTTTGGCCCACGAATGCGTGACATCAACCCCGTGTTTGAAATTGCAGGAAAATCTGTCGTCCTGGACACAGCTGCACTCGCGGCCTTTCCCGCAAGTGGGCTCAAAAAGGCAGTTGCAAATCTATCGTCAAGACGCGGTGACATCACCGCAGCATTGGACACTCTTTTTGGCTCGTACTAACGCAATGCTCGACCACAACTTTCGCCTGAAAGGCCCCCCCGTCCGTTCCCAATACGAAGACTTCATGCGCCACGTATACACCACGGGTGCAGCTAAAACTGATCGCACCGGCACTGGCACGCGCAGCGTCTTTGGCTACCAGATGCGGTTTGATCTTACCGAAGGCTTTCCGCTGGTCACCACCAAGAAGGTCTACGTACGGGCCATCATTCAAGAGCTGCTCTGGTTTTTAACCGGCTCATCCAACAACAACTGGCTCAAAGAGCGCGGCGTGACGATTTGGGACGAATGGGCCAAGCCCGATGGTGACTTGGGCCCGGTCTATGGCGTGCAGTGGCGTAGTTGGCCTACACCGGACGGTGACCACATCGACCAGATTGCCGAAGTCATCAAAACCCTCAAAACCAACCCCGACTCGCGCCGCATTATTGTGAGCGCGTGGAACGTACCCGAAATCCCCAAAATGGCTTTGGCGCCCTGCCACGCGCTGTTTCAGTTTTATGTTGCTCCCCCTGTTGCAGCGGGCGAACGCGGCACGCTGTCGTGCCAACTCTACCAACGCAGCGCAGATATTTTTCTGGGTGTGCCCTTCAACATCGCAAGCTACGCCCTGCTCACGCACATGGTGGCGCAGCAGTGCGACTTGGATGTGGGCGACTTCATCTGGACGGGCGGCGATTGCCATATTTACAGCAACCACCACGAGCAGGTTGAACTGCAATTGAGCCGCGCGCCCATGGCCTACCCCAGGCTGAACATCAAGCAACGGCCCGCTTCCATCTTCGACTACGACTACGAGGATTTTGAGATCGTCGGCTACGAAAGCCACGGCGCGATCAAGGCACCGGTAGCGGTGTAGAAGCGAAGGCTTCATGAAACTCCACCTCATCTTCGCCCGCGCCCGCAACGGTGTCATTGGAAATCAGGGTAGCCTGCCCTGGCGTCTGCCCGAGGACCTGGCGCATCTCAAGAAGACCACGATGGGCTGCCCGGTGATCATGGGGCGCAAGACTTGGGATTCGCTTCCACCCAAATTCAGGCCGCTGCCGGGGCGATTGAACGTGGTGGTGACGCGGCAACCTGATTGGCAGGCTGAGGGGGCAATGCGGGCTGGTTCGTTGGACGACGCAGCAGCAATTTGTGCATCTCATGCGGATGTCTGGATTCTGGGCGGC
>JANOTE010000240.1:0-2545 GCA_031416195.1 Rhodoferax sp. | reverse complement strand
CCCATCTACGAGAAAACTGCTGCTTATGGGCACTTTGGGCGGGAAGAGCCGGAGTTCACTTGGGAGCGGACGGATCGCGCGGCTGCGCTGAAGGCGGCTGCGGGGTTGTAGTCTCTGGTTGAGGGTTACATTGCACGCATGAAAATATCAACACAACGCTGGATAGACCGCTGGGTGGGCCAGCTTCTGTGCGGCGCGGTGTCGGTTGCGGCAAACTTGGCAGAGCGATTTCGGCCGACACCACCACGAACTTCTCCGCCCAAGAATATCCTGATCATTTTGCTGTCTGAGATGGGCAGCATCGTGCTGGCCGGGCCGATGTTTGCAGCGCTACATGCAAAGTACCCGGGTGCAACGTTGCACATATTGCAGCTCAAGCGCAACCAAGAGGTGGCAAAGCTACTGCAGCTCGCGCACCCAAGCAACTTTCACGCGCTGGACGACCGCTCGGGCATCGAGTTATTGAAAGACGTGTGGCGCGTGGTTCGAGCGATGCGCAAGTTACCGCTGGACGTGGTGATTGACTGTGAGCTGTTTTCACGCATCAGCAGTTTGATGGCGTACCTTGTGGGTGCGCCGCTGCGGGTGGGCTTTACGCCGCACACGCAGGAGGGGCTGTACCGGGGCAGCCATATCAACCGCGCCATTCCGTACAACCCGTACCAGCACATCAGCAAGCAGTTTTTGTCGCTGGTGGATGCGCTGGACAATGCAAGTTTTCCGCGCAACAAGGCCGCAGCGGTTCGCGATGTCCCAACGCATCCTGAGCTGGATGTCACGTTCACCGCTGCCGAGCTGCAAACTTATCGCGACAAGTTGAAGGCCGTGTACCCGAGCGTTGTCAATCGCAAGCTGACCCTGCTGTACGCAGGCGGTGGCCTGCTGCCCGAGCGCGCGTGGCCGCTGGCGCACTACGCCCGCGTGGCACGCGGCCTGTGCGAGGCGGGGCACGCGGTCGGGCTGATTGGTCTGAGCGAAGATGCCGCGTTAGCCACCGATTTGAAAGCCCGCGCGGGCAGTGACTTGTGCATCAACCTTACCGGCTACACCCGCAGCATCCGCGAGCTGTTGATGCTGTTCCACGCGGCCGATTTGCTGATTACCAACGACGGCGGGCCGGGGCACTTTGCCAGCCTCACGCCGATTCGCACCTTCGCCTTTTTTGGCCCTGAGACATCACGGCTTTACGGCCCACTGGGGCCGCGCGCGTCCACCTATGAGTCGGGCATTGCCTGCTCGCCCTGCCTCTCAGCCTACAACCACCGCCAGACGTTTTGTGATGGCGACAACCAGTGCCTGAAACGCATTGCGCCCGACCCGGTGTTGCAAGATGCGCTGACCGCACTGAGCGAATCCGTTTAGCGCTCAGGCGACAATATCTTAATGCGTCTATCAGCCGCAGCCCAGTGGCTGCAAAAATTCCGGTACATCAAATTCGGCATTGTGGGGGCCAGTGGCACGGTGGTCAATATCGCCGTGCTGTACGTGGCGAAAACTTTCCTGTTTCATGATGTTGAGCCCGAGAAGTTTCGTCTCGGCATCGCCTTGGCACTGGCGATTTTCATTGCGACTTTGAGTAACTTCACCTGGAACCGCCTGTGGACCTGGGCGGACCGGCGCGAGGCCATCGCCCGCGACATGGGCGCACCGCAAGAGGCGTTACCGAAGCGCCTGGTGGTGCAATTTGGCCGCTATTGCATGGCCTCCTGGTTTGGCATGGCGTTCCAGTTCGGGGTGACGATCTGGCTGTCGCACTACATGCTGGACTGGATGGCCAACATCATCTCCATCGTGCTGGCCAGCGTGATCAATTTTCTGGCGAATGACCGCTGGACTTTCCGCACCCGCTTAGGCACCACAGACAAAAAATGACCCTCCCAGATGGTGCTCGTAACGCATCCTGTGGCACCACCGCCGGATGGTTCGCGCTGCTGGCCTTCGCGGTTGTGGTTTACTTCTTTGGCCTGGGCGGCCAATACGTGCCAACCAATGGCGACGAGCTGGTCTACGCGCACATCGCCCGCGTGACGGCGGCAACCGGCCATTGGCTGCCGCTGGCCTCCGAACTGAACAACATGCGCAACACCAAACCGCCACTGCTGTTTTGGCAGGCGATGGTGGCCACCGACTGGGGCCGCAACTGGCAGCTTGTTACGCTGCGCCTGCCCAGTGTGGTCTACACGCTGCTGATGAGCGCCGCCATTGCGCTCACTGTGCGCGGCATTTCACACAGCACACGCAAGGGATTGATGGCGGCATGCATCTACCTCGCGTTTTTCTGCACGTTTCGCTACGGCAGACCGTATTTGACCAGCGCGCCGGAAACATTTTGGTTGTTTTTGCCAGTTTTACTACATTTGTGGTTAAATTGGCAATCTGGGGCTTTAAATTTGTCAAAAACTCTTAAATTTAATAAAAATACGGATTTAGCTTCCGTACCATATGCACAATACGCTATTTATTATATAGCATTTTGGGTTATAGTGGGCTTGGCATTTGGGCTCGGTGCTGCCTACAAATCGTTTGCGTTGATTGCGCCTGCCGC
>JANOTE010000239.1:0-4127 GCA_031416195.1 Rhodoferax sp. | reverse complement strand
CGAAAACCGCGCTGGAGGTCTTCACACCATCGAAAGTTGCCGATGGGCAGGGCGAGATTTGGCTTCGCATGCATGCCGATACCAGCGACGGCACTGCCAGCAGCGATGTCGTGGTCATCACACCCTGGGGTGGCTTTGCCGACGAGCAGTTTGTGCACGCCACCCTGCCCCTCGACGCCGGCTCGCGTTGGGTGATCAACCCTATCGAGTTCTTCAAGGCGGCGTTCAAAATAAACACCAGCCTGCCCGTGCCCGACATCACCACCGAGTCCGGGCGGCGCCTGCTGCTGATTCACGTCGATGGCGATGGTTTTCCGAGCCGCGCGGAACTGTCGGGTGCGCCACTATCGGGCGAGGTCATGCGCCGAGAATTTCTGGAGACATACCGTTGGCCAAGCGCCGTCTCGATCATTGAAGGCGAAGTGGCACCGGTTGGCCTGTACGCAGCGCTGTCACCGCAGATGGAGAAAATCGCCCGCCAGATTTTTGCCTTGCCACATATCCAGATGGCAAGCCACACCTACAGCCACCCGTTTTATTGGGCTGATTCAGAGCTGAACATCAAAGTGCCAGGCCGTGTGGGCAGCCTGCAAATCCCCGGCTACGAGTACAACGATGCGCGCGAGATCACCGGCGCGCGCGACTACATTGACAAACTCGCGCCGGCGGGCAAAAAAACCAAGCTTCTGCTTTGGAGTGGCAACACCGAGCCGCTGGCTACTCCGGTGCGCCTGGCTTACGAAGCGGGCCTGCTCAACATGAATGGCGGCTTCACCACAAACTCAAAAGCTGAGCCTACGTGGACGCTGATCGGGCCATTCGGTCTCATGAAAGGCGACTACTTCCAGGTCTACGCGCCGATGCAAAACGAGAACGTTTACACCAACAGCTGGACCGGGCCGTTTTACGGCTTCGAGCGTGTAATTGAAACTTTTGAGATGACAGAAAAGCCTCTGCGTTTCAAACCTGTCAATATTTATTACCACACCTACATCGCCACCAAGCGCGCCAGTATTGCATCGCTGCACAAGGTTTATGGCTGGGCTCAAAGCGAAATCAAGGCGCAGCGCTTGCACCCGGTTCATGTGAGCGAATACCTGGAGCGTATGCTGGACTGGCGACGAGCCACCGTCGCTGTGACCGATGGCGGCCTGGAGTTGCGCGGTGGTCAGCATCTGCGCCAATGGCGTGTTGACAAAGCTGCTGCGCTTCCGGCATTCAACGCCGATGCAGGCATCGCGGGCTACGTGGGGCACGAGGCCGTCAACTTTTTGCACACATCAAAACCAATTGTGAAGTTTGCGCAGCCCGATACAGTGCCGTCCAAAGCGCAATTTCGACTGGAATCCGCCAATGCCAAGCTGACCGCTTGGCAGACTGCTGCCACCGGCCAGCAATTGAGTTTTGACGGCCACCTGCCATTGCACGTGCGCCTGTACGCGCCAGGCTGTGAGCTTGCGCCAGGCAGTGGTCTGCGCGCTACCCGACAGGGCGACATGCTGGACATTGAGGGTCAAAACGTTGGCAAAACGAGTTTCCTACTCCGTTGCCCCCAATGATGCCAAGCGCAGCCGCATCCTGTCTTGGGGTGCGCTGGCTGGCATCACTTTGCTGGCAATTGGCGCACTGGTGTTGGTATTCCCCAAAAGCGACTTGATGACGCTCTTGCGCGATGAGTCCACCAAGGGCAACCGCGATCTGTCGATTGCCTACCTGCGCAACGTCATCCGCACCGAGCCCAAAGACCTGGGCTTTCGGTTGCTGCTGGTTGAGAAGCTGCTTGATGGCGACGACATCCAAGGCGCACGCGCCGCTCTGGCCGGAGCCAGGGTTTTGGCAAGCGGCACGAGTGAAGGCCAAGCAGCCTGGGATCGATGGGATATGGCCATCTGGCAAACCCAATTGGCGCTGGCCCAAAAGCGCGGTGACTTTGGCGAAACACATCAGGCCATCAATGAGCTGCTTGTCAGGCTGAACCGCCGTGCGGCTTCCGTCACCACTGCCGAGCAGGTGTTCAGCGCAATCAGCTCCACACAATTTTTGCAGAGTGTGGATGGTCTTTCGGGCAGCGACGTCATCGCCAAAGCGCGCGCGCTGGAACGTGTTTTGCTGCAGAGGCTGCTGCTGCTGCCGCTGGTGGCACAAAAGGACCTCGTGCGGGGTGCCACGATGGCGCTGGGCGACGGGCACTTCTCGTTGTCCAGCGATCTTTGGCTGGCGGCACGGCGTAAAACGCTGCCGCCCGATGAACGCTTCAAGCTGCTGCAAAAAGCGGTGGGTGCGCTGCTCGCGGCTGGGCAATCCCGTGCGGCTTGGCTGCTCGCCTCCAAAGAATCCGCCGACCTACCCATCGGTGATAGTGGCCACTGGTGGTTGGCGGATCTGGCCCTGGGTGCAGGCGAGCCGCGCGAAGCAGGCCTGGCGCTGCGCCGCGTGTGGCCCCAGAGCATGCAAGCGTCACTGCTGGCCAAAACGCTGTCACCCGAGCGCATCCAGCTCGCCTGGAACATTTTTGTGTCAGCCGGAGATGTGCCCAACGCCCTTTTGGTAGCCGATGCAGCAATCTTGAGCAAAATGCCCGCTGCACTTTGGCTGGTTCGAAAAGCGCAGGCCTTTGAATGGGCAGGCCAGGCCGACAGCGCCCTGGCGACTTGGCTGGCGCTGATGAAGATCGACCCAAACCCGAAAGTTATCGCCAATGTGTTCCGGTTAAGTCCGATGCTCTGGGATGACGATGCCCTGTTGGCCGCTTGGATGGCGCTGTCGCGCAAGGGCCGGCTTGACGATGCCCAGATCAGCAAAGTGCTTGAGTTGTATGAGCGTTTGGGGTTGATCGACAAGGCGTTGGCCTATATTCAGCAGCAAGCTGATTTAGCTGCACAGGGTGGCGAAAGGACTCGCTGGCAACTGCAGCGAGCGGCATTGCTGGAGCGCGCCGGGCGGCCCGCCGAGGCTGTCGCCATTTTGGAAGCCCTTCGTCCGCAAGGTCTGCCGATGGTGGATGCGAAGCGTCTGGCAAACCTGCAATTGCGCGCGGGCAAGCTGTTACTGGCGTTGCAAGCACTGCAATCGGCTCAGCGCCCGGTAGGCGGCTATGGTGAAGCGTACTGGGACATGCTGGCCGACATCGCCTTTGAAGTGGGCGAGCGGCAAGTAACAAGGGCCGCGCTGGACGAGGTGCTTGCAGGTCGCAACGCCAAGCCTTACCAAGCCGATCGCGCCATTCGATTGCGGCTGGATGCAGGTGAGTTCGCGCAAGCGGCGCAGTTGGCCGAGAAGCTCTACCCGCGCTTCCCGCAAGACGGCGTGCTGTACGCTTGGCTGGATGCGCTGTCGGCGCAAAAAGACCCTTCGGGCCTGCGCAATCTGATGACTGCACTGCAAAGCAGTCACCGCGCGCGTCTTGAGAATTCACCCGCGTTTTTAAATCGCCGCGCAGAACTCTATGTACGCCTGAATGAGACCGCGCTGGCGAAGCTTGATTACCAGCGGTCTTTATCACTACAGCCCGCCAACCGGGCCACGCGTATCGCCTATTTTTGGCTGTTGATTGACAACAAGGACACCGCCGTGCTTCGCGCCGAAGTCAAAAAACTGGCGCGCAGTGAGCAACGCCAAAGCGCTTTTGTCGATGTGATGACCGCCGCCTGGCAAGTGCTGGATGAGCCCAAGGAAGCCTTTGCATTGATGCAGATCATTGCGAAAACCCGCGCCAATGATTTTCTGTGGCTGATGAACTATGCCGATGTGTTGGGCCAGCTTGGCCGTGATGCGGCGGCACTGCGGGTGCGGCGCCACGCGTGGATTCTCGCGCAGCAGGCCGCAACAAGTCCAAAGGATCGCGAGCAGGCCCGCCAGGCCTTGATTATTCAATTGCGACTGGCAGACAGTTTCGCAAGCGGCGAGGAGCAACAAAAACTCTGGCGCCTACTGGGCAAGATGCTGGCTCAAACCAAAGACCCACTGGAGGCTACGGGGTCAGGCCAGGCGCGCGAGCTGGTCACCGCATGGTTGTTGTCGCAAGGCCGCTTTGACACCGCCCAGCGCTGGCTGTGGCAGCAGCACGCCTTGCGCTTGACCGTCCCTGCTTACCAAACGCTGTCATTGGCGCTGGCGCAAAGCGACAC
>JANOTE010000238.1:0-2383 GCA_031416195.1 Rhodoferax sp. | reverse complement strand
GTCGTATTGACCGCGCCGGTTGCGCCGGTGGTGGAGACATTGCCGCTCAAGGTGCAGGCGTCGCCTGCGACGATGGCACCGGCTTGCGGCGTCAACTTCACGGTGATGCTTTTTGCGTCAGCGCTTAAGGCACTGGCTGATGTGAACGGTATCGCCCGGGTGCTGCAAACCAGCGACAGCTTGGCGCCGTCGCTGGAGGTTGCGTTTCTGACTGCGAGCGTGATGACCGGGGTGACACCGCGTGCCACACCGGTGGCACCTGCTGCGGGCACCACCGATGACAGCGCGGCCAGCGTCAGTGCGGCCGGGTCCAGCACGGTAATCACCGGCGGCGTGCCACCGCCCCCGGTGCCCGTGCCCCCCGTTCCACTGCCGCCTGTACCCGTGCCCGCAGTGCTGCCCGCGTCTGCTGTGCCGCTGCCACAACTGGCCAGCCCGAATGTCGCGGCCAAAAGCAGCGTCAAGGCTACGCATCGCCTCACGCTCAAACCACTGCGCAAACTAGCTGATTGACCTGCTGCTTGATGTCTTTTGCCCACGGCTTTTCTCCATTTGGCTGAACTGAATTCATATTGTGAAAATTTAGCGGGAAATATATCATTTTCAAGTGCGCACGCGATGCGGGCAATGCGCCGCGATGCCGACCGGATCAATCAGGCCGGTCGCGCACCGAAAGCCAACGGCAGCGGCAGCGCGGTCTTGTAGCGCACCTGTTTGAGCGCAAAGCTGGAGCGGATTTTCTCCAAGCCGGGAATCGGGCTGAGCTGCTCCAGAATGAACTTCTCCAGCGCGCCAATGTCGGCCACCGCCACGCGGATGAGGTAGTCAGAATCACCCGTCATCAGGTAGCACTCCATCACCTCGTCATGCTCGGCAATGCGCCGCTCAAACCGTGCCAGCGATTCCTTGTTTTGCGACTTGAGGCTGATGGAGATGAACACGTTGAGGCCCAGCCCCAGTTTGGTGGCGTTGGCAATGGCCACGTAGCGGTCAATCACGCCCGAGGCTTCGAGCGCCTTGACCCGGGCCAGACACGGCGACGCGCTCAAATGCACGCGTTTTGCCAGCGCGACGTTGGACAACGCGCCGTCGCGCTGAAGTTCATCCAGAATTCTCAAATCAGTGCTGTCGAGGTTCATTGGGCTTCAGAATCTGAAAAATGCAGCATTTTATGCTGTCGTTCTGCAAACTAAGGCAGGAAGATCAGCAGCACATTTTCCTGAAAAGCAATTAAAGTTTGGTGATGAATGCACCTGATCCCATCGCCACCGCCCTCGCCCTCGCGCAGTCGAGCCCGTCGCCCGCCCTGTCTCACGACGCAGACCCTGCGGAAACCCAAGAGTGGCGCGATGCCTTTACCGCCCTCGTCGCAGCCCAGGGCCCACTGCGTGCGCGGCAGATTCTTGACAGCCTGGTCGCCCTGTCGCGCGAGCAGCGCGTGGGCTGGCAGCCTGAGCTCACTACGCCGTATGTCAACAGCATTCACGTCAGCGAGCAGCCGCGCTTCCCCGGCGATTTGGCGATTGAAGAAAAGTTGGGCTCGCTCATGCGCTGGAATGCACTTGCCATGGTTGCCAAGGCCAACGCGGCTTATGGTGAGCTCGGCGGGCACATCGCCAGCTATGCCAGCGCGGCAGATTTGTTCGAGGTGGGTTACAACCATTTTTTCAAGGCGCGCGACGTTGCGGCGGGCGATGCGCATGGCGGGGATTTGGTATTTTTCCAGCCGCACAGCTCGCCCGGTGTTTACGCCCGCGCATATCTGGAAGGGCGTTTGACTGAGCAAGACCTGAATTTTTACCGCCGCGAAATCGAAGCCCCGCAGCACGGCGCGCGCGGTTTAAGCAGCTACCCGCATCCGTGGTTGATGCCTGATTTTTGGCAGTTCCCCACCGGCTCGATGGGCATTGGCCCGATCAGCTCGATCTACCACGCGCGCTTCATGCGCTATCTCACGCATCGCAATTTGCTCAACTGCACACAGCGCAAAGTGTGGGGCGTGTTTGGTGATGGCGAGATGGACGAGCCCGAATCCATGAGCGCATTGACACTGGCATCGCGCGAGGGCCTGGACAACCTGGTCTGGGTGGTCAACTGCAACTTGCAGCGACTCGACGGCCCGGTGCGCGGCAATGGCCGCATCATCGACGAGCTGGAGCGGCTGTTCAGCGGCGCCGGCTGGAAGGTGATCAAACTGATTTGGGGCAGCGATTGGGACGGTCTGTTTGCCCGCGACGTGACAGGCGCGCTGGCTAAAGCGTTTGCCAACACGGTCGATGGCCAGATGCAAACCTTCGCCGCCAAAGACGGACGCTACAACCGCGACACGTTCTTTGGTCAAACCCCCGAGCTGGCCGCGCTGGCGCAGGGCATGACGGATGAG
>JANOTE010000237.1:0-1939 GCA_031416195.1 Rhodoferax sp. | reverse complement strand
ATGCTCTCTGGCCCTCAATCCAGTGCAAAGCCTCGCGAACTTCGCGCGATGCGATTTTGCCGATGATCACCAGCGTCGTAATTTCAACAATGCAGTCGCGCCCATCGGCTTTCACAATATGAACATGGGGCGGTGGGTGATCGCCTATGTACATCAACACGCGGCAATCAGGGAATCTCTGCAGGGTCGGCATACACCCGAATTGTAGTGCAACTATTGCACTATTCGCACAACTCTCGCCCTCAGCTTGCAAACCCTTGGGCCGTGATTGTTGGTTCGATGTTGCTGTGTTTGAGCAACTGAGCGTCATTGGTGAGCAACGTCGCGTCGTGCAATGCAGCACTTGCCAGGATGATCGCATCGGGTAACTTCAATTTCGTGCGCAGGCGTGCTTGCGCAATCAACTGCATGAGAGCTTGATTGGTATGGGCAAGGTCTACGACGGTCACCGCTGCTTCGAACTCTCGTAGCAAATCAAGGTCAGGCGGTGTCATGCCGCTGAAACTCGAGAATTCAAGAACGCTGATCACTGAAATACCAACCCACTCGGCTGACGAGGTCAAATTCACCAGAGATTGATTTCCCTTCAGCAAGGCAATCAATGCATTGGTATCGAGCAGCAAGCGCTTACCAGGCATCACGCGATTCGCGTTGCGCTGCGACTGCATCACCATTCCATTGGAGTCGGCCTGCCAGGTTCGCGAAGTTGTAGCGTTTTGATTTTGAGGCGCTCGCGTCCGAGTCAGCCCCTTCTTCCAACACAACCAGAACACGGGCATGCTTGACATCGGGTGGTGGCTGGTCAAGCCAAACCAGTTCCGAACCATTGAGCTGTGCGCTGTAGCTTCGCAACATGTTGGTTCCTTTGTTGTTGTGACCCATTATTTTAGTTCGGGCAGATGACTTATGAATCGTTTGGCGGTGTCCCTCACCGCCCCCGCATAAACAGCGCATCCAGCTCTTTGATGCTGACCTGCCGCCATGTCGGCCGCCCGTGGTTGCATTGGTCGGAACGGTCGGTCGCTTCCATCTGGCGTAACAGCGCGTTCATCTCTTCAACCGTCAAGCGGCGATTGGCGCGCACTGCACCGTGGCACGCCATGGTGCCCAGCAGTTCATTTTGCGCGCGTTCGATCACGTTGCTGGCATCGTGCTGCGACAGTTCGGCCAGCACGCTGCGGGCGAGCTCGGTGGCGTTGCCATTGAACAGCGACGTCGGCACGGCGCGCACGGCGAGGGTTTTGGGGGAGAAGGGGCTGATCTCCAGGCCCAGCGTGGCCAGTGTGTCTTGATGCGCTTCTGCGGTGGCGACTTCCAGCGGCGTTGCGGCGAAGGTGGCGGGAATCAGCAGCGGTTGGCTGGCAATGGCGGTGTTGCCAGACAAGTCCATTTGCGTTTTCAGCCGCTCGTAGACGATGCGCTCGTGCGCGGCGTGCATGTCCACAATGATCAGGCCCTGCGCGTTCTCGGCCAGGATGTAGATGCCTTGAAGCTGTGCCAGTGCGCGGCCCAGCGGCCAGGTGTTGGTGTCTGTGGCGGCTACGGTATTTGCAAAAGAGTACGGATCGGGCGGGCTTGCCAGGACTTGATCTGATTCATCGCTTGCAGCGGGTGTACGCTGCCACAACGTGCCGAGGTCCTCCACGCGGTGGCCGGGGCTTGATCTGAAGTTGATGGACGATTGAGGCCAATGGGTTTGTGTTGGATGTTGCTCTGCCGCTGATACCGCAGGCTGCCTGGGAACTACGGCACCCGAGCGCGGCGTGGCCAGCGCATCCTGCACCGCGTGATGGACGGCCTGATGCACTTCGCGGCTGTCCCTGAAGCGCACTTCGATTTTGGTCGGATGCACATTGACATCCACCCGCGTCGGGTCGATGCCAACGAACAGCGCATAGACCGGCTGGCGCTGGCCATGCAGCACGTCTTCGTAGGCGCT
>JANOTE010000236.1:0-2905 GCA_031416195.1 Rhodoferax sp. | reverse complement strand
CCTCGGTCACCAGTTTGATGTACCTGGTGCCACCGTGCACGGCACTGATGGCCTGGCTGTTGTTTGCGGAAGCCATCACCGCCATCACCATCGTCGGCACGCTGCTCACCGCTGTCGGCGTGAGCTTGGTGGTGCGGGCGGCAAAACCTGCGATTATTGCGGTGTAACAGACTACCGGAAAGTTCCCGCTGTGTTCAAAAGCTTTACTGAATTCGATACCTCTCGCAGCAACGTGCGACTGCATGGGCGCGCAGGCGGCAACCCAGACGGCCCGCCGCTGCTGCTGCTGCACGGGCATCCGCAATCACACGTCATGTGGCACCGCGTGGCGCCCGAGCTGGCCAAAAAGTTCTTTATCTTGATGATGGATTTGCGCGGCTATGGTGATTCTGGCCGCCCGCCGTCTGACGAATCTCACCGCGTTTATTCCAAGCGCGAAATGGCGCAAGATGCCATGGCGGTGATGAAGCGCCATGGGTTTGAGCGCTTCCAGGTGCTGGCGCACGACCGTGGCGCGCGCGTGGCGCATCGCCTGGCAGCGGATTTCCCAGATGCGGTGGAGCGCCTGATGCTGCTGGACATTGCGCCGACGCTGGCGATGTACGACAACACGACGCAGGCCTTTGCAAAAGCTTACTGGCATTGGTTCTTCCTGATTCAGCCGCCGCCCTTGCCCGAGGCGCTGATTGATTCCGACCCGGTGCGCTTTGTGCGCAGCATGATGGGCAAGCGACACGCGGGCTTGTCGGCGTTTGCGCCTGAGGCTTTGGCCGAGTACGAGCGCTGCGCACAAATTGCGGGCAGCGGCCACAGCATCGCCGAAGACTATCGCGCCAGTGCCAGCATCGACCTCGACCATGACCGCGCCGATGTGCTGGCGGCTCGCAAAATCGATCAACCGCTGCACGTGCTGTGGGGCGAGCAGGGTATCGTCGGCCAGTGCTTTGACGTGCTGGCGCTGTGGCGCGAGCGCGCCCAGCAGGTCAGCGGGCAGTCGGTGCCGTGCGGCCACTACATCGCCGAAGAACTGCCAGCGGTCTTGCTGGACGAAGCCTTTCAATTTTTCAGGAGCTAATCAAATGAGTACGCAAAAAAATAAACACCGCATCGCCGTGATCGCTGGCGACGGCATCGGCAAAGAAACCATGCCCGAGGGCGTGCGTGTGATGGAGGCGGTGGCCAGCAAGTTGGGTATCGACTTGCAGTTTGACCACTTCGATTTTTCAAGCTGGGATTATTTCGAGAAGCACGGCAAGATGCTGCCGGATAATTGGAAAGACCAGATCGGCGGGCACGATGCCATTTATTTCGGTGCAGTGGGCTGGCCCGAAAAGATTGCCGACCATGTCTCGTTGTGGGGCTCGCTGCTGCTGTTTCGCCGCGAGTTTGACCAGTACGTCAACCTGCGCCCCGCGCGGCTGATGCCCGGCATCATCGCCCCTGTGGTGCGTCGCGACGGTAGCCCGCGTCAGCCAGGTGAGATCGACATGTACATCGTACGTGAAAACACCGAGGGCGAATACTCCAGCATCGGCGGGCGGATGTACCAGGGCACCGAGCGTGAGATCGTGATGCAAGAGACTGTGATGTCGCGCTTTGGCGTTGACCGCATTCTGAAGTTTGCGTTTGAACTGGCTGCATCACGCCCCAAAAAGCACTTGACCAGCGCCACCAAATCCAATGGCATCGCGATCACCATGCCGTACTGGGATGAACGCGTGGCCGAGATGGCCAAAAGCTACCCCGGCATCACGCTGGACAAATTTCATATCGACATCCTCACCGCGCATTTTGTGCAGCGCCCGGATTTCTTTGACGTGGTGGTTGCCAGCAATCTGTTTGGCGACATCCTGAGTGACCTGGGGCCCGCGTGTACCGGCACCATCGGCATCGCACCCAGCGCCAACCTGAACCCCGAGGGCAAGTTCCCCTCGCTGTTTGAGCCAGTGCATGGCTCTGCGCCTGACATTGCTGGCAAAGGCATCGCCAACCCGATTGGTCAGATCTGGTGCGGTGCCATGATGCTGGAGTTTTTGGGCCACAAAAACGCGCACGATGCAGTCATATCCGCCATTGAGAAAGTACTTGATCCGAAGAGCGGCGCACCACGCACGGCAGACATTGGCGGGCGGGCAAGCACCTCAGACCTGGGGCGGGCAATCGCCAACGCGCTGTAAAACGCAGGCCACGAAGTCGCCTTTGTCAAGGACGAAAGCCGTGATTTTGCACACCTTGCGCCCTATTTTTTTTATTAATCGATTGGTAAAATGTGTTGGTGTGCCTCTAACCGCGCCGATAAATGCGTCTAAAATTCGCCCTCGCGTCATCGTGTTGTCACCAGCCAGTTTTGTCTGGCAATCGCACAGACCGCAAACATTTCGATCTGAACACACCCCGAACGTCGCCACCGGGCGATGCATGGTGTCAAGCCAGAACGATAGTTTTTTTGACGAGACAACTCGACTAACTCTTCCGCCACAAAAAGGGGTTCTTTGTGAATAAAACCGAATTGATTGAGCATATTTCCAAGCACGCAGACATCTCCAAAGCGGCGGCCACACGCGCGCTGGAATCCACCATCGGTGCCGTCAAGACGACACTGAAAAAAGGCGGGTCTGTATCGTTGGTTGGTTTTGGCACCTTCGCGGTAGGCAAGCGCGCAGCGCGCCTGGGCCGCAACCCGCGCACTGGCGAAGCGATTAAAATCAAGGCTGCGAAAGTTCCAAAGTTCCGCCCAGGCAAAGCATTGAAGGATGCGTTGAACTGATAAGGTCTGAAGTTGGGTGATTAGCTCAGTTGGTAGAGCGGCGCCTTTACACGGCGTAGGTCGGCGGTTCGAGCCCGTCATCACTCACCACCCAGCATCAAAGCCGAACCGGCGGTTCGCCTTTTTTGTTGTTGGATT
>JANOTE010000235.1:0-2430 GCA_031416195.1 Rhodoferax sp. | reverse complement strand
GTTGGCTCGGTGTATCTCATCACAAGCTTTTCAAGCCACCACCCCTTGCGCGGCCAGGCAGCCTTTGAGCTTGGCCAACCCCCGGCGAATCCAGGCCTTGACCGAGCCTAAAGGTGCATCCATCTGCTCGGCCACTTCGGTGTGTGACATACCCTGGTAATAGGCCAGCGCGAGACATTGGCGGTGGCTGCCGTTGAGCACCCTCAGGCATTGCTCGATGCTGATCGCCTGGGCGGCGCGCTCCAGCAGTTGCATGGTGCTGGGAGCCTGGTCAGAGTGTTCCTCCAGCGTATCGGGCGAGGTGTTGGGAAAGTCTTCAAACGACGTGGTGCGCGTGCGGTTGCGTACGCGCAATGCATCCAGCGCCTTGTTGCGCACGATGGCAATCAGCCAGGTCATGGCCTGAATCGGCTGGCCTTCAATCTCGCTTCGGTAGCTTGCAGCGTTCTTCCAGATACTCACATAAGCCTCTTGCAGCGCATCTTCGGCTGCCTGTCCTTCCCCCAATATGCGAAGTGCAACGCCAAACAGATGCGCGTGCGTCCGCTCGTACACCATCGAAAAGGCGGTGTGGTCGCCGCGCGCGGCGTTGGCAATCAGCAACTGCAAACTGGTGTTGCGCGGGTCGGCATCCATCGGGCTGCTCATGCGATCAGACTCGGTTGGCTGGCCTGATGCACCGCCGGGACGATCAGGATGCGAATTTGGGCGGCGGATTGCATGGTGAAAACTCCCGGCTTAAGTCACAAAGCGGCATCTTGACGCGCCGCTGCATGCTTCAGGCTACGGGATTTTGGGCCAACCCGCCATAACTGTTACCAGTGATTACGGATTGGCCCGTGCCGCTACGGCGTTTGAAACGTCTTGAAACCCCACCGGCTCGGGCGGCGGGAAGATCATGCGCGGCGCGCTCAAAAACAAAATCACGCCGCCCGCGATTTGCAACGACAGCGGGCTTAAATTCATCACCCGCAGAAAGCCGTCACCGATAAATATGAACAGCAGCAACAGCGCAAACGCAATCAGCACTCACGCAAAATCACCCAAGGGCGGCGGTTTTGCGCCACGTTTTTCCGCGCATTGGCAAAGATCGGAATGTTGCCAAACGGATCGGTGATCAAGAACAGCAGGATGGTGGCGCAGAGGAGGTTGTAGTTCATGGCGAGGATCGCTCGCTGGAACGGGGCGGTGGCCTACAGGATAGCAGGCCCATCCCTGGCGCACCTCCACGCCATGATAGCTGCACAGACCTCGGTCGCTTATTCCATCTGTGCCTGGCAGACAATGCAGCGCATCGCTTCCGGTGCTGCGTGCAGGCGCGCCGCAGGAATCTCCACCCCACAGTCAATGCACAGGCCATAAACGCCTGCCTCAATTCGGCGCAGCGCGGCGTCTATCTCGCTGAGCTCCGTGGTCTCGCGGTCGTCAACTGCAAATTCGAGTTCGCGCGCGGTGGTGACCTGCGCCGTGGAATCATCCGTCTCGCCAAAGTGCGCCGCCGATGCCTCCACCCGCCCCACATTGCCGCCGCGCAAGGTGGCAAGCTGATCCAGCAGGCTGGCACGCTGGGCCAATAGTTGTTCCTTAAAGGGCGCAGTGATGTTGGTCGTTGTCATGGCAGAAACCTCTTTGGTAATCGATGCTTCATCTTGCGCCGGACTTGAAGGCTGGTCTTTGATCAAGGTCAAGAATGGGTCGGAAAATCAGAGGCCGTTGACATGGGGAGCCCGGAAAAGACCTTAGCCAAATTGCTTAGATTAAGCTATCAGCCCGATCACTCAACCAGCGCCGACTCACCTCGCCCACCCCATGGACAACACCCGCTACCAAAAATACCAAACCCTCAACATCACCCGCCGAGGCATAGACGGCGCGGTGCTAGACATCCAGATGCGCGCCGATGGCCCGGGCGGCAATGGCAAGCTGCCCACCTCCGGCCACGCGGGCCATTGGGAATTGAGCGAAATCTGGCGCGACGTGGGCGCGGATGATTCGGTGCGCTGCGCCGTGCTGCGCGGCGACGGGATGGGCTTCTCGGGCGGGGGTGATCTGGCCCTGGTACAGGACATGGCGGACGACTTTGCCGTGCGCACCCGCGTGTGGAAGGAGGCGCGTGACCTGGTCTACAACGTGATTAACTGCGACAAACCTATCGTCAGCGCCATGCACGGCCCAGCGGTCGGTGCGGGGCTGGTGGCGGGCCTTTTGGCCGACATTTCCATTGCCACCAAAACCGCAAAAATTGTCGACGGCCACACCCGCCTGGGCGTGGCGGCGGGCGACCACGCGGCCATCGTCTGGCCACTGCTGTGCAGCATGGCCAAGGCCAAATACTATTTGCTGCTGTGCGAGCCCATCAGCGGAGAAGAGGCAGAGCGCATTGGCCTGGTGTCACTGGCCGTGAACGACGACGAACTGCTGCCGCGCGCC
>JANOTE010000234.1:0-8068 GCA_031416195.1 Rhodoferax sp. | reverse complement strand
TGCCGGGGATGGCGAATCATTTTTACCGTGAGCGGGTAGACCAGCACCTGCGCATTGGCATTCGCGCCGTGGAGTTGCTGCGAGGGCAGGGGGCTAAACAGTTGCACAGCCGCAAGCTGCGCAGCTTTGCCGAGGTGGCGTTTCAGTAAGCTGGGGTCGATGTCATGGGGCTTTGCGTTGCGCCATGTAAACGTCAAAATCAGCCGCAATCATGGGTCGGGCAAACAAGTAGCCTTGCCCGCTGTCGCAGCCAGCGGCAATCAGCAGGTCACGCTGCTCTTCGGTTTCAATGCCTTCGGCAATCACCTTGATGCCCAGCTCGTGCGCCATGACGATCATCGCCTTGCACAGCGCCAGTTCTTTGGAGGCGGGCTTTAAATTGCGGATGAACGACTGGTCGATCTTGATGAAGTCGATGTCAAATTTTTGCAGGTACGACAGCGACGAATAGCCGGTGCCAAAGTCGTCCAGCGACACCTGGATGCCCGCATCGCGCATCTCCAGCAATTGGCGGTTGACGCTGGCGCTGGCCTCAAGCAGCAGGCCCTCGGTGATCTCCACCACAATGGATGCACCCGGCAAACCCAGCTCCTCCAAGTGTTCAAGCCAGGCCTGGTTGGAGCCACCATCATGGTGAAACTGGGCGGGTGATTTATTCACGCTGACCTGGAAATCCGGGTACACCGAATCCCGCCAGCGGCGCGTCTGCCGCGCCACTTCGCGAAATGCCCAGTCACCAATGTCAATGATCAGGCCACTGGTCTCTGCAATCGGGATGAACTCAGCCGGGCTGATCAGTCCGCGCGTGGGATGCTGCCAGCGGATCAGCGCCTCGGCCTTGTGTACCATGCCCGTCACCAGGTTGATGATGGGCTGGTAGACCATCAAAAACTGCTGGTTGACCAGGCCCGAACGCATGTCGTAGGTGAGGCGAGTTCGCACCAGCGCGGCTGCCTTCAATGCGGGTGTGAAAAAGCTGAGGCGGTTGCGCCCTGCACCCTTGGCCACATACAGTGCCTGGTCGGCATTTTTAAGCAGGCTTTCAACCTCATGCGCATCATCCGGAAACCGGGTGATGCCAATGCTGGCCGATACAAACACCTGGTCATCACCGAGCTGGAAGGCCATGGTCATCGCACCCAATATGCCTTCGACGATACGCTGGGTGCGCGCGTCGTCGCTGATATTGGTCAAGAGCACGGTGAACTCGTCACCCCCCATCCGCGCCACCGTGTCACCATCGCGCAGGCGCTCGCGGATGCGCCGCCCGGCTTCGATCAACAGCTCGTCGCCTTTGGCGTGGCCCAGTGCATCGTTGACTTCCTTGAAGTGATCCAGGTCAATGAACAGCACCGCCATGCGCTGATCGTTGTTCTTGCAAAGCTGCATTTCAGCTTGCAGGCGCTCACGCAGCATGCGCCGATTGGGCAGGCCTGTCAGCGCATCAAAGTTGGCTTGCTGCCAGATCAGTGCGTCAATCTCCTTACGCTTGCTGATGTCGGTGTGGGTGCCCAGCATGCGCAGCGGCTTGCCTTGCGGGTCACGGCTGATCACCGTTCCGCGTGACAGAATCCACTTCCAGCTGCCATCCTTGCAGCGCACGCGGTGCTCGTTAACGTAGTTGGTGGTCTTGCCATCAAAGTGCGCCTGCTGGTCACGCATCATCTGCGCCTTGTCATCAGGGTGCACGAGGTCGGCATAGTCGTCGCTGCGCTGCCACACCTTGTCCTCGCTGTAGCCGTACATTTCCTTGTAGCGGGTTGAGTAGTACTCCACTTCGTCGCGAATATGCCAGTCCCACACGCCATCACCCGTGCTCTCCAGCGCCAGCTTCCAGCGTGCTTCCGTCTCCTGCAACTGCGCTTCTGCCCATTTGCGTGTGGTGATGTCTGTCATCACGCCTGCACGCACGCTGCCTGTGCCGTCCTGCGACAGCAGGTTGGAGGCAATCTGCACCCACTTCACGGTGCCGTCTTTGAGGCGAATGCGAAACTGGATTAGCTTTGCCCCGCGTGATCTGGTCATTTCGGCCAGATCGTCCTCGATCACTTCGTGGTCATCCGGATGCCTGAGCGCTTGCAGCACGTGGGCATCAGCCATCACGTCTTCAGGCGACACACCATACAGCTCGCGCACGCCGTCGCTCACAAAGCTGTATCTGCGAGTACCGTCGTTGCCCAACGCCAGGCGGAACACCACACCCGGCACCTGCGAGGTGATCAGCCTGAAGTTTTCTTCGCTGGCGCGAAGGGCGGCCTCAGCCTGCTTGCGCGCGGTGATTTCCTGAATCACCGAAATCCGTTTGACAAACCGACCATTCACCTGGGTCAGAATAGTACGGACGGTGACCCATATGTGACGCTTTTTTGCGGTCACCAGCTCCAAGTCAACATCGTGACTTTTGGCCGCCTCGCTGGCGGGCAGCGTTCGGGCCAGTGCAAACGCCGTCTTGAGCATCTTGAGCGACTCAGGTGTCAAGAATTGCAGCGCTGTTTCGGCGGTCGGCGTGTATTCATCGGGGGAAGTGTCGAGCATGCGGTACATCTCGATCGTCCAATGCGTCTGCCCAGTAACAAAATCGTACTCAGACCCACCCACTTGGGCGATGGACTGCGTGGCCGCCAGCAGCGCATGCAGGTGCTCGCGTGCCTGTTCGACCTGCGCATAGCTGGTGATGTCCGTGAATGTGCGAATCAGCCCGCCCGTGGCAAGCGGTTTGGTTTTGATCTCCAGCACCCGCCCACTGGGCGTAGTGCGGGTGTAGTTGGGCGGCAGTTCGGTGACATGGGTGCTGACATCGGCGCGGCTTCGGGTCAGGTAGCGGTGCAAATCCGGTGTGGTGCGCTCCAGGTCGTTGCCAAAGTCGCCGCGCTTGAACTGGTATTGCACCATCTCATGCAATGTGGGGTGGTCTTGCAAGGCGCTGGCTGGCATGTCAAGCAGCTCACACACCCGATCGTTGAAGGCATCAATACGCCCGTCCGCCCCGACCACCACCACGCCCTGGCTGATGCTGGCCAGCACGCCTTGAATCAGGTGATCCTGCTCGACGAGCTTCCAGCGCAGGTCGGCCGGGGTCAGGTCAGCGCGCTTGTTGAGCGCACCAGTGGCGGACAATTCAGCAGTCATGAAGGCTTGAGCGAGGTATACAGCAGGCTTGCGATGGGAATGGAATTCAAGCCTAGGAATTTACCGCACTTTGAGGCCATCTGCGACCGCATGTCGACTACAGTTACCGGACAATTGCGAGATGAAGCAAAATTTACTGGAAGTGCGCCAGCTTAGCAAGCGCTATGGCGATGCCAAAGTGGTGGACGATGTCTCTTTCAACATCGCCCCGGGTGAATGCCTGGGCGTGATTGGCCCCAACGGCGCGGGCAAGACGACGACGATCCGCATGTGTCTGGGGCTGACCGTGCCCGATGGCGGGTCTGTTACGTTCTACCCTGGCAGCGTCGCATCGCGCGGCTTGTACATGCCGCAAGATGCGTTGACGATCAAGGCAAAACTGGGTGTGGTTAGCCAGTTCGACACGCTGGATCCTGACTTTACCTGCGCCGAGAACTTGGCCGTCTATGGCCGTTACTTCGGCATGAAGCGCGCAGACATTCAAGCCCGCGTGCCCACGCTGCTGGAGTTTGCCGCCCTCACGCACAAAGCCAACGCCAAACCGGGCGAACTGTCTGGCGGTATGCGGCGTAGGCTGTCGCTGGCGCGGGCGCTGGTGAATGATCCGCAACTCCTGTTGCTGGACGAGCCCACCACCGGGCTGGATCCGCAGGCGCGCCACCTGATGTGGGAGCGCCTGCAACTCCTGGTGCAGCAGGGTAAATCGATTTTGTTGACAACCCACTTCATGGACGAAGCCGAGCGCCTGTGCGCGCGCCTGTTGGTGCTGGACCATGGCCGCAAAATTGCCGAAGGAACCCCGCGTGACCTGATCGCTGCACATCTAGAGCCTGACGTGGTGGAGGTTTACGGCGTGGGTGCGCTGGCTCTGGCAGATTCGCCCTTGAAGGCGCTCGCGGCGCGGGTTGAAGTCAGCGGTGAAACGGTGTTTTTCTACACACAAAATGCCAGGCAATTGCTAGACGGCCTGGCCGAATACCCACAGTTGCGAACGCTGCACCGCCCCGCTAATCTGGAAGACTTATTCTTGAAAATGACGGGCCGCCAGATCAGGCAAGACGCATGATGAACACCACACAAAACCTCAACCCGAACCGCTGGCGCGCACCTAATCTCTCGCTGCGCTTCTGGCCCGTCTTCATGCGCAACCTGCTGGTGTGGCGCAAGCTGGCCATCCCCAGCATGGTGGGCAACATTGCGGATCCGCTGATCGCCCTGGTCGCGTTCGGCTACGGCATGGGTGCGCTGGTCGGGCAAGTGAAAATGGGCGATGCGATGGTGCCCTACATCGTGTTTCTGGGCGGTGGCTACCTGTGTACCAGTGCCATGAACGCGGCATCTTTTGAAGCGCTTTATTCCGCCTTCTCGCGCATGCACGTGCAGAAAACGTGGGACGGCATTATGAACGCCCCGGTGAGCCTGGACAACATTCTTCTGGCAGAAATGCTATGGGCATCGTTCAAGTCGATCCTGACATCCATTGCGATTCTCGCCGTCATGCTGGCGCTGGGTGTGTCCTACAGCCCCAAACTGCTGCTGGCCCTGCCCATCCTGGTGGGAGTCGGCATCACCTTCAGTTGCATCGCGCTGATCTTCAACGCCATGGCCAAAGGCTACGATTTCTTCACCTACTACTTCACCCTGTTCATTACGCCCATGATGTTCTTGAGCGGCGTGTTTTTCCCGCGCGATCAATTGCCTGGGCCGGTGCGCGTGATGTCAGAATTTTTACCGCTGACGCACGCCGTCGAGCTGGTGCGGCCCCTGTTCATGGACCTGTGGCCCACCCACTGGGCACTGCACGTCGCGGTGCTGGTGGTTTACGCGGTGGGCGGTTTCTGGATTGCGCTGGCGTTGACGCGCAAGCGGTTTGCGGGTTAGGATCGCAACCTATTTTGCTTCTATATATATAGCATACTATGTAGATTATTCTGGGGCCATCGGTTCAAATATACCTTGAAATCGCCTTTTTCTGATTTTACAGGTCAATAATTAACTCCTGGGTTAATTTTTACCTTCAATGCGCCTCACCCAGCCAAACTCAAGGAGCAGCGTATTGCGCCACAAAGGCCTCTAAATCTGTGGCAGGCATGGGCCGCGCAAACAGGTAGCCCTGGCCAAAGTCGCATCCTGCTGCAACCAGCAAATCGCGCTGCCCGGTGGTCTCAATGCCTTCGGCAATCACCTTCATGCCCAATTCATGGGCCATCACGATGATGGCTTTGCACAGGGCCAAATCGGTCGAGCCCGCAACCAGGTGGCGCACAAATGACTGGTCAATCTTGATGTAGTCAATTTCAAACTTCTGTAGATACGACAGGGATGAGTAACCCGTGCCAAAGTCGTCCAGCGACACCTGTATTCCAGCATCACGCAGCTCCAGCAGCCTGACGGTCACAGCGGAGTTGGCATCCAGTAGCAGGCCTTCGGTAATCTCCACCGCAATGGCCGCGCCTGGCAGTCCGAGTGCCTTCAAGTGGTCCAGCCATGCACCGTGCGCCGTACTGATATGGTGAAACTGCGCGGGCGATTTGTTGATGCTGATCTGAAAATTGGGGTGCACCGAAGCGCGCCAGCGCTTTGCCTGGGTTGCCGCCTGCATGAAAACCCAATTGCCAATGTCAATGATCAGGCCGCTGGCCTCGGCAATGGGAATGAACGCGGCCGGGCTGATCAGCCCGCGCGTGGGGTGCTGCCAGCGTATCAGGGCCTCGGCCTTGTATATTGCGCCCGTTCCCAGTTCAATAATCGGCTGGTAGACCAACAAAAACTGGTGTTGCGCCAGGCCCGCGCGCAAATCGTTGGTCAGGCGCACCCGGGTTTGCGCAGCTTCCTGTAGCGCCGGAGTGAAGAAGCTGAAGCGGTTGCGCCCTGCCCCCTTGGCCACGTACAGCGCCTGGTCCGCGTTCTTGTACAGGTTTTCAACTTCGGTGGCATCCGCCGGGTACACCGTGATTCCAATGCTGGCAGACACGAACACCTGTTCATCACCTAGCTGGAACACTGCCGTCATCGCCTCCAGAATTTTGTGGATGATGCGCTCCGCGCTGGCGGAATCGCTCAGCTCGGACAGCACCACCGTGAATTCATCGCCACCCATGCGCCCCACTGTGTCGGTTTCGCGCACGCAATCGTGGATGCGGCGGGCCGCCTCAACCAGTAGCAAGTCACCTTTGTCATGGCCCAGGGTGTCGTTGACTTCCTTGAAGTGATCCAGGTCAATGAACAGGATCGCAAGTAGCCGGCCTTCGCGCCGGCTCTTCTTCATCTCCTGCTCCAGCCGGTCGCGCAGCATTCGGCGGTTGGGCAAGCCGGTGAGGGCATCAAAATTGGCTTGCTGCCAGATCAGGGCTTCCGAGTGTTTGCGCCCCGTGATGTCGGTATGGGTGCCAATCATCCGCAGGGGCTTGCCGTGCGCATCACGGCTGATCACCATGCCTCGGCTCAAGATCCACTTCCAGCTGCCGTCCTTGCATTGAATCCGGTGCTCGTTGATGTAGGTCGGCATCAGCCCGTCCAGATGGGCCTGGCGGTTACGCAGGAGTTTTTCAATGTCGTCGGGGTGGGTTCGGGCATCAAACTCATGCGTGCGGCTAGTCAGCTCGCCTTCCGCAAAACCATACATTTCCATGAAGCGCTTGGAGAAAAGCTCGACCCCAGTGACGATGTCCCAGTCCCACACGCCGTCGCCCGTGCTGTCCAGCGCCAGCTTCCAGCGTGCCTCGGTCTCGCGCAGTTCGGTCTCGGCCAGTTTGCTTGCCGTGATGTCGAATGTCACCCCCGTGCGCACCGTGCCGCCTTCATCGGCTGAAACACAAGTGGACGTCATCTGTACCCATTTGACGGTTCCGTCCGTGAGTTTGAGCCGGAACTGCAGGGTCATGGGCAGTGTTGAAGTGGCAGCCGTTCTAAGCGCAGCCTCCACTGCCAGCCTGTCATCCGGGTGCTTGAAGGTTTGCAGCATACCGCCATCAGCGATCACCTCTGCGGGCTCAATGCCGTAAAGGTTGCGCACCCCCTCACTGACAAAACTGTACTGGCGCGCACCGTCATGCGTCAAGCGCACCCGAAAAACCATGCCGGGAACCTGTGCAGTTATCTGCCGGATGTTTTCTTCACTCGCCCGCAAGGCGGCCTCGGTCTGGATATAGTCCGTGACATCGGCAAACGTGCGCACCATCCCGCCCGAAGGCAGGTTCTGTGTCTTGACCTCCAACACGCGGCCCGCTGGCGTGCTGCGCAAATACCTGGGCATGCTGGCCTGCATCATCCGAAGATAGCTGCCGGGCGTCTCGTCATTGGTGGCCGCATGCACGTACTGTCGCGCGCCTGCCTCAACCAGATCTGCATCCGGGCCAAAATCCCCCCGGTTCTGCTGAAACTGGGTCACCTGCTGCAGCGTTGGCCGGCCGGCCAGCAGGCTCTCGGGCAGGTCCAGCAGTTCACTGACCCTTTTGTTGTAAGTGTTGATCCGCCCGTCAACCCCCATCATGAAAATGCCCTGGCTGATGCTTCCCAGCGTGATCTGCAGCAGTGCGGCTTTTTCTGCCAGCTCGGCGTACAGCGCGCGAAAATCTGCTTCGCCAGTCACGGGCGGCATGACATTGGTGGCGGTGGAAGAAAGCGCGGTGCCAATCGATTTCATAGGTTGCAACGGGTTGGTGAGTTTGTGGCGAAACTACTGTAGCTCAACTTTACTAAATAGCTGAAACAGCTATATGGGCTGTTTCGGATTTGAGTTTTAGGAAGGTGCACCCATGATCACCATGACGTGCATCCCTATCGAAGCATTCCCATTTACTCGCCGGCTCAGTTTATGGAAGTCTTGGCTGGCCGAACCTTCAACGCGCCGCCCTGATCATGTCCGCCGCCTTCTCCGCAATCATGATGGTCGGCGCATTGGTATTGCCGCTGACGATGCGCGGCATGATGGATGCAT
>JANOTE010000233.1:0-8424 GCA_031416195.1 Rhodoferax sp. | reverse complement strand
CGTCCGGCGCGCGCGCTAGCGAGTTTTGGCCCTGGCCCACGGCGGTGAGGTTCAAGCTGTTGTCGATCAGCGCCGTCACCGTGGCACCTATGCGCGCGCCGTGGTTGTCCAGCGCGGAGCGAATCGTGTCCACGTCGCCCGTGCTCACGGCCGAGCGAAAACCGAAATCAGCTGCCAAAAGCGTCGCACCCTGCGCCAGCTTGAGCGCGTTTTGATCGAGTAGGCGATGCCACACGCGCTCGCCCACCTGGAGTTCCTGCGCGATCTGCTGGCGCGCACTTTGGTCGATGCTGACGCGGATCACGCTGAACACCGCCGCCTGAATCAGCAACAGCAGCAGCAATGAAAATGCCACGATGCGCGCGGACAAGCCCCAGTTGTGGGTCCCGATCATTGCGCGATGCCCGCCATGCGAACGGACACGGTGGCATCGGTAGATTCCACAACCAACGCCTGATCCTGCGCAACAGCGCCCACCGCAAGGCCAGGGTGCCACACCCGCAGGCGGTAGCTACCCGCAGGCACATTGTTCACCACGACCGGCCCTGCCTTGGCACTGCGCCCGAAGTACGGTGTATCCACCACCACCACCCAGGCCACCATGTTGTCGTGAATGTTGCAGCCCAGCACCGCGACGCCCGGTTTGTCAAACTGCACCGGGTTGGCGGGTGTGCCGCTGTAGAGCTTGAGTTCAAATTTCTTGGCGGGTGAAAACGAGTAAACGTGATGCCGCACCGAATCCTTGTTGGGGAAGCTCACCATCGTGCCCACGGGCACAACCGACACGCGCGGGTCAAACTGCTTGGCAACCTGGGCGATTTCCACTGGATTGGAGGGTTTTGCAGCATCCAGCGCCTTGCTCGCCTGAGCAGACTCCAGATACGCCACCGCATCCGTCAGCGGCGTGCCGGACGCATCTTGCACCTGCACTGTGACCGTGGCCGCGCGAGCAAGTGAGATTCCGCAAAGGAGGGTGATCCCAAAGAGACTGGGCAGTAGGGCGTGCTTTTTCATGACACGCATCCTACTATCACCTGCCAACAGACGCTATTTCACCAGCGCGCCGTAAACCAGGCTTTTGTACAGCATGCGCGTCTGCACCCGGCTGGAAGGCCCTTGTGCCATCAGAATACCCACCAGCTTTTCCTTCGGGTCGATCCAGAAACTGGTGCCCCATGCACCGGCTCACATCGCATCGCCCTTGGAGCCGGGTGTCCAGCCCATGCCCTCATCCAGCCGCACGCCAAATCCCAAACCAAAACCGTAGCCAGGCCCGGTGGTTGCGACGGTGGTACCGCCCATGCCGACGATGTGATTCGACAGCATCAGCTCCACGGTTTTGCGCGACAGATAGCGTTTGCCATCCAGCTCACCGCCATTGACCATCATCTGTGCGTAACGAAGGTAATCGGCTGCCGTGCTGATCAGCCCCGCGCCCCCTTTGAAGTAGCTTTTACCCAGCGGGTTGGTGAATTGGCGGTACGACCGCAGCGAGGACGCGTTGAGCGGGTCGCTGCCAAACGCTTCGGCCATGCGGGGTCGGTTCGCATCGTCGACCCACCACGTGGTGTCTTTCATGCCCAGTGGCTCCAGCAGCAATTCTTTCACCACTGCATCCAGTGGTTTTTGCTCAACCCGTTCGATCAGCAGCCCCAGTACATCGGTTGCAATCGAATACTCCCAAATCGTGCCCGGCTGGTTGGCCAAAGGAATCGTGCCCAGGTTCTTCAGCATCGCCTCAGCCGTGATGTCAACCTCGCGCGATTCAATGTTCAGGTCGTCATACATTTTTTTGATGCGCGGCGAGCGGGTGGAGCCCGCGTAGACAAAACCGGCGGTGTGGCGCATCACGTCCTGCACCCAAATCGGCCGCGTCAAGGCAACGTCTCCCGCAGCGGTCTCGACCTTCAAGTCCTTCAGCTCCGGCAACCACTGGTTGAGCGGGTCATTCAGCTTGAGCTTGCCCTGCTCCACCAACATCATCGCCACCGTGGTCACGATCGGCTTGGTCATCGACGCCAGCCGAAACAGGCTGTCTTTCTGCATCGGCCGCGTTTTAGCGGCATCCTGAAAACCGTGCGTTTCAAAATGCACGACTTTGCCATTGCGCGCAATCAGCGTGACCGCGCCGGGGATCGTGCCAATCTCAGTTTGCCCCTTCATCGCAGGCGCAATGCGCGCCAACCGACTGGGTGCAAACCCCTCGACTTCGAGCTCGATCTGCGCGTGCGCGAGTGGCGCCCAGGTGATGGCTGATAAAACCAGTCCTGCCACCCATGATCGGGTGTGGTTTGCCTGATGTGTCATGTTGCATGTCTCCTTCGTAAGTGGGGAACCAACGATAACCGCAACGCGGGCTTGTGTTTTGCGTGCGACAGAAAGAATTTGCTACTATAAACATATCTAAATATGTATATAATACGTGGTCTATAAGTGTATTTTCTTAAAAATTACAACAATTTTGATGATTTTGCTAAATAATTAACCTGTAGGTTAATTATGTTTTGTCATCAGCCCATCTTCACCCTGCTCTAACTTACACGCGCTGGCGGGTTACAGCGCAAACTGCAAAGCAAGCTAATTTAACGCCATGTTTCCGGATATCGACTCGCTGGCTCTTTTCGTGCGTGCTGCAGAGATGGGCAATCTCACGCGCGCGGCCGAGGCCGGCCACATCACGGTAACGGCGGCCAGCCGACGCCTGTCAATGCTGGAGCACCAATTCAAAGCCAAGCTTTTCGAGCGCCACTCGCGCGGCTTGCAACTCACGCCGGCAGGCGACCGCTTGCTGAAACTGGCGCGGGACTTGGTCGCCGACATGCACCATCTGCGCGCCGAGATGGCCAACTACGCCTCTGGCAGCCATGCAGTGCTGCGCGTGCACGGCAACACCTCGGCAATGACGCAGTTCCTGCCCGCAGATGTGGCGCACTTCCAGACCCTTCACGCGCAGGTGCGCATCGTGCTGCAGGAGTGCTGGAGCGAAGCCGCAGTGCACGCAGTGAAGAGTGGTGAGGCCGATCTGGGTGTGGTGGTTGAAGGGTGCGACATTACCGGCCTCTGGTGTCGCCCCTACCGCCACGACCAGCTTGCGGCTGTGCTGCGAAACGATGACGTGCTGGAACGCCTGGATGAGGTGCCGGAACGCCCGGACGAAGCGCTGGAAGGCCCGTCTATCGCGTTTGCGGATTTGCTGGGCCGCGACCTGGTTGGCCTGGAAGGCAGCAGCACGCTGACGCGCCTGCTCACTGCGCAAGCCGCTCAGCTGATGCGGCCGATGGCGCTGCGGGTGCAGGTGCGCAGCTTTGAAGCGGTGTGCCGTGCGGTGCAAGCCCGGCTGGGTATCGGCATCCTGCCGGTAACGGCAGCTCGCAGCTTCGCGCACACCATGCACCTCAAGGTGTTACCGCTGGCTGACCCCTGGGCCGTGCGGCGCATGCAACTGTGTACCCGCAGCCATCCGCCCAATCAAACACCGTTGGGCGTTCTGATCGCCCACCTAGAAGCTTGCGCGGCGGCTGATATTGATATCGCTGCCAATCCCGCTGCCGATACTGCTGCTGTCTGACCACGTCACATTCATCGCCACCCGGGCGATGCGCACGGAGGGCGAAGCGGTGTTGGCCAGCAGCTGCATCGCTGCGCTCTCTTTAAGTTTCAGGTTGGGATGGCACCGAGCTGCTTCATCATCCCCAGGTTGTCCAGCAACGCCCAATGCTCGATGAGCACGCCGTTGCGGATCTGAAACAGGTCCAGCACGCCGATGTCGATCTTGCGCCCGGTCGCCGCCATGTCTCCGAATGGGCCAGTGTGCGTGCCCTTCACGCGCAGCCGCACCAGCACCTTCTCGCCTTCAGCAACGAAGTCTTCCAGCGGCAGCGTCATGTCAGGAAAGGCGGGCAGCAGCGCATCGTGTAACTGCGCTACGCCTTGCGGACCCTTCACCTCGAACGGCAGGCCGGGATCGTGGCGAACAAAGCCAGGCGCGATGTGCTTGGCCATCCATGCCGTGTCGCGCGCGAGAAAGGCCTTGAAGTAGTCGCGGCAGATTTGTTTGTTGGTTTCCTGAACACTCATGCTTGTCTCCTTGGGTCGTAGTTAATTTAAATGCCGACTGACATGTCGGCAGGAAAGGTCTCGCGCTGGCCGCGGCGTGTCACGTACCGACGTCTTCATTGATGCGATCGTAGGGCAGTGCATGCTTGATCTCGGTCTGTACCGGCGTGCGCAGCTCGCCCAGCAGCGTGCGCCTGTTGCCAGGCTTCAGAACGCCCATCTCCAACAAGTTCGCGCCCGAACCGTCAGAGGTGATGGACATGATGAGTGGCAGGCTGAAGTTGAACCACCGTGGCTCGGCAGCATGCGCGCTGGCAAGGCCGGGTACCCACTGCCCACCTTGCCCGTGCAGCATCGTAATCAGCCCAGCAACCGGGAGCGCACCAGCCAAGCCGATGACCGCTGCGATACTGCGGCGTGGTCGATCTTTCATGGTGCGCCGCCTGCGCAATAGGTAATGGCAGCGGGTCTAAACACAGGGGTCAAAAGCTCGTCGCCAGTGCGCGGGCGGTGGTGGTGGCTGCGTCACGCGAGCTGCGGTCAGCCTCCGGCCCGTACAGATTTTTCTCAACCGGCAATACGGAGATGTCGGTGATGCCAATCGAGTTCAGCCATACCTTCAAATACGGCGTTTGCTGATCCCAGGCTGCACTAGGCGAGCCATCCGAATAGTCCACACCCTTGGCCAGCACCAGCAGCGCCTTCTTGCCACCGAGCAAGCCCAGCATGCCACGCTCGTCAAAGGTGAAAAGCACGTCCTTCATTGAGATCACATCAATGAGGTGCTTGAGCTTGTAAGGGATCCCCCAATTCCACATCGGCACCGCAAATACGATCTTGTCTGCATCGCGAAACGGCTGCGCCAACGCCACGAAACGACCCCACACGGCCTTCTGCGCGGGCGTTCGCTCGCGGCCTTCGATGCCAGCGTACTTGGCTTCGAAGGCGGCATCATCGAACTCGGGCAAGTCAAGGCTCCAGACATCAATTTCCTGGATGGTGTCTGCCGGGTTGGCGTGGCGGTAGGCATCCAGGAATGCGCGCGCCACTTCGATGGATGCGGAGCGCTGTTTGCGCGGCGAGGTTTCAACGTAGAGTAGCTTGGCCATGTTGACGGTTCTGCGGTAGGGGCAACGGGATGTCAGGCCGCGACGACATCGAAGCCGAGGCGGGGGAAGTGAAGGTGCAGGTCTCCGGCCTGTGGGTCACTGCGGTGGATGACGACCTGGTTGGCGTTGGCCGCCACCAGCGTTCCGGTGACCGGCACGCGCGCGTTGTCGTCTGGCGTGATCACCACGCGCGTACCCGCGCTGAGCCCGTTCGGTTCGGTGCCAGGCGCGATGTGCGTTACTGGCGCCGGTGTGGCGTGGCGCGCCTCTTCGAACGCCTGCTCGGGTGTCATCGCTTGCGGCTTGCCGTGCCCGATGGCGCTGATACGGTCGTACCAGGGCACCAACTCCTTCAGGCCAACAAAGTCGTCCACCTCTGGGGGGCAATTCTTGCGCAACAGGAAGATGGTGTGGAAGATGCTGAGGTCGGCACCGCTGGGTGCATCGCCGAACAGAAATTTGCGACCGTCAGCCAGCGCCTCCTTCAGCCACGCGTAGTGCGCTTGCACGCGCTGGCGGTGCAGCGGCAGTTCGGGCGCCATCGCTGCCTTGCTGATGTCGATGCCAAGGTATCCCTCCTGGCGATCCTTGATGAATTCCATCGGCAGATGGTCGCCGATGTAGTGCACGAGTACGCCTATAGTCGGCACCCACATGAATCGGCCCCACGCGAACGAGAGCGCATCGGCGATGCCGGCGCTGCCCGGCGGGTAGAGCGTCGGCTTTGGATTCAGGCGCTCCAGTGCCTGCATGATGATGTGAGTGTCGCAGTAAATATCGGCGCCGACCTGCAGCACCGGCGCCTTGCGATAGCCGCCTGTCAGCGCATTGAGCAGCGGGCGTGGCGGCATGGGTGCGATATCCACTGAGCCATAGGCCAGACCTTTGAGGCCGAGTGCGAGGCGCACCTTCTCGGAGAAGGTGGACAGCGGATAGTGGTGCAGGATGATCTGGGGCACGGGAATGTTTCCTTGGGTGGTTCAACGTGAAGAAGTCATCACGGGCAGGATCGGGGCCTGGGCAAAATTTGCCGGCACCTCGCCGGTCAGGCTCTCCAGGAAGGCGACGATGTCGGCTATGTCGGCCAGCGGCAGATCGCGTCCGAGCTGTAGTTTGGCCATGATGCGCACGGCATCTTCGAGCTTGGCCACTGAGCCGTCGTGAAAGTACGGTGGCGTCACCGCCACATTGCGCAACTGCTGCACCTTGAACATAAAGCTGTCGGCTTCGTCGCGGGTGTCCTGGAAGCGGCCTTTGTCGATGCCCTTGTGCACGTCGTTCGGCTTGCTGCCAGTGAGCGTCCAGTAGTCCTGCGTTACGCCGAATTTCTGGTACGACTGGCCGCCCAGTACCACGCCGCTGTGGCAACCGACGCAGCCCATGGTCATGAATTTGTCGAGCCCGCGCGTGGCTTGCGCAGAGATCGCTGCGGTGTCGCCTTTCAAATAGCGATCAAACGGTGCCGGTGTGAGTAGCACGCGCTCATAGGCGCCGATCGCCAGGCCCAAGTTCTGCACCGTCACCGGGTCTGCTTGGCCGGGGAATGCTTTCTCGAACATGGCGGGGTAGCCCGGCAGCGAGCGCAATTTCACTTCAGCCGCTGCGAGATCCTTCTGCTGGTAGGCGAACGCGCTGGTCAGCGAACGCACCGCCTGGTCTTCGACATCGCTGCGGTTGCCGCCGTAATGCTGCGAAAACTGCAAAGCGGTGTTGAAGATGGTGGGTGTGTTGCGAGGCAGCAGCTTGCCGCTGGGCCCCATCGACACGGCCAGCGGTTCGGCCCCATAGAACGACGGCTGATGGCAGGTGGCGCAACTGATGCGGTTATCGACCGACAGCCGGGGCTCGAAGAAGAGCGCCCGGCCAAGCTCTATGCGCTCCTTGACGAGCGGGCGCTCAGGCGTGCTTGCATCGACCGGAAGCGGCTTGAAAAGCTGCTGCGCACGCGCCAGCAGGGCGGTGTTGTCGCTTGAAGGAATTGAAGTGCATGCCGTCGCGATCGATACCGCTGCGACAAGGATCCAGGAAGCCCGATTCATAATGTCTCCTTTTAAGTTTTGGCTCAAGCTGCCCCGTTTCGTCAGAATTCAATACATGATGTGGCGGCCACGGTCTCGTCGGCTGAGTTCATGTCCGCCACTACGACATCGGCACCGATGGCAAAGGCCAGGCCGATGCCGGTAGCCGCACCAGTAACGATAACGGTGCGCCCGGTTAAAAGGTCATGGGTGGACACGGAATCCTCTGTCATAAATCGAAGTAATGAGGTTTCAGTACACGCATCGCAGCGCGCACATCATCGCCTGCGAATGTCGCATCACCGCTGGTGCCCTGGCAATTCGAAAGACGTGTACGCTGCGTTGCCAATGCCGCAACACGCTTGGAATTTCAAAAGCAGCAGGGAAAAATTGCAGACCGTATGTGTCGAGATGCGCCACTTGGCCATCGCGCGCAAGCCGACGGTATGCAAATCCTTCGACTGCAAGCCCAATCTTCGCGCGGCTGGTAGTTTATGCTATTAAAAATGTAGCTTATTCTGCTCATTGTTCGGGGGCTACAGGCGTATTTTATTAAAAATTACGCTGATTTTGATGATTCTTCCCGATTAATTAACCTGGAGGTTAATTTTTACTGTCACCAGCGTGCAGACTTGCGCTGGGCATCTCTCTGCGGAGAAGCACGCGATGGTAGGGCGTGAGTGATTTGAACACTCGACCAAAGGATTATGAGTCCCGCCGAATAAATATTCAACCATGTTGATTGACGTTGCTATAATCTATATAAATCAACAACTTAAATACTATGTACTGGACAAGTAAACAGCATGTGTGTTGATTGGTATTCCTCAAAATAGGGTAAATGTGGCTACATGGTGGCTACATGGTGGCTACATGGATTTAGTTGAAGGGATTCCAAATGGCAAGACCTAGAAAAGACGATGCGCCAGACCTGAGTGAGTCTCACGACCTGACCGCCGGGTTAATCGAGCGCCTGACCTGCCCGGCTGGTAAGACTCAAGCCTTCATGCGTGACGCCAAAGCGCCGGGACTGCGTGTGCGTGTTACTGCTGGCGCTAAGTCGTTTGTGTTTGAAGCCAAGTTGAACAGACAGACCATCCGCCGCACCATTGGTGACGTGAGGGCGTGGAGCATTGACGCCGCCCGGAATGAGGCAAACCGCCTGCGCGTGACCTTGGACGCTGGCACAGACCCGCGCGAGGTGGAGCGGGACAAACAAGCCGCTGCCGTTGAAAAGAAGG
>JANOTE010000232.1:0-3591 GCA_031416195.1 Rhodoferax sp. | reverse complement strand
CTTTGAGCAGTGCGGCCAGCCGAATGGTTTGCCGCTGGTTTTTTTGCATGGCGGCCCAGGCAGTGGTTGCTCGGCGCGGCATCGGCAGATGTTTGATTTGAGTCGTGACCGCGTGGTGCTGTTTGACCAGCGTGGCTGTGGTCGCAGCCTGCCGCGCGGCGGTGTGCAGCACAACACCAGCGCGCACCTGGTGGCGGACATTGAGCGCCTGCGCCAGCATTTGGGTATTGAGCGCTGGCTGGTGGTGGGGGGCTCCTGGGGCGCCGGGCTGGCGCTGGCCTATGCGACGGCACATCCGGCAGCGTGCCTGGGTTTGGTGCTTCGCGCCGTATTTTTGGGCCGTGCGTCTGACATCGATTGGTTTTTCCAGCACGTTGGGCAGTTGTTGCCCGATGCTTGGGCGGCGCTTGCGCGTCAGGCGCCTGCACTTGAGGCTGAGGCGGCGAATACCGATCCGCTGGGTTGGTTGGCAGCGGGTGTACAAAGTGACAAGCCGCTTGTTGCGCAAGCCGCTGCGCAGGCGTGGGCAGCGTGGGAGCAGGCAGTAACTGAGCGCCGTTGGGCCGAGGCCGCACCGCCGCAGCTTGCCGGGGACGCAGCGCAGGCACAGGTCGACAAGTACCGCGTGCAAAGTCATTATTTGACGCATGGCTGCTTTTGGAGCGATGTGGGTTTGCTGGAGCGTGTTGGCGCGTTGGCGCAGCTTCCCATCGCCATCCTGCATGGCCGTCTGGACTGGGTTTGCCGCCCCAGCGCGGCGTGGGAGTTGCACCGCAGCCTGCCCGGCAGCCGTTTGCAATGGTGTGATGACAGTGGCCACAGCCCGTTTGAGCCTGCCATGGCACGCGCCCAGAGTGAGGCGATGTCACAGTTTTCAGACCTCGGGCATTTTGGTGGCTGGGGTCACGATTACTTCAGGATCAAGGACTGATCAACATGGGCTTGCGGCTTCAAATCAACCTCATCATCACCGCCTTGCTGGGGATGTTTGCGTCGTTGGTGATTGGCCTTGAGATTGACAGCACCCGGCGCGGCGTCCACGAGGAGGTGATGGGGGCCAATGTGGTGGCGACCCAGTTGCTGTCCCGGGCGGACTGGGTTTATGGCTACGGTGGTCTGGAGGGCCTTGCCAGCTACTTGAATCGCGTGGGTCGGTTGCGGGCCAATGAGATTCGCCTATATGACGATCAGAACAAGCTGCTTTACCAGTCGCCCGCGCCGACCTACAAAGTTGGGCGGGAAGCGCCCGCGTGGTACGCCCGCCTTGTGTCGCAGCCGTTGGCTCCTAAAGTGATCGCACTGCCCAAAGGTCGCATCGTGTTGGAGGCTGACGCGTCGCGCGCCACGCTGGACGGCTGGGATGATCTGCGCCCCACGCTGTGGGCCGTGCTGGCCGGTTTTGTCGCGGCGAATTTGCTGGTTTACGCCTTGGTGGGCCAGGCCTTGAAGCCGGTGCGGCTTTTGATTGGGGGCCTGAATCAGGTCGCACAAGGCGCTTACGACACCCGCTTGCCGGCGCTTGTCGGGCATGAAGGGCGGCAAATCAGCGTGGCGTTCAATGGCATGGCGCAGTCGGTGCAGGACAGTGCGCAGGCGCGCCGCCAGGCGCAGGAAGCCACTCAAGCCCTGGCCGTTAACCGCGAGCTGACCCAGCTGATTCAGACCCGTATTGAACAGGAGCGTGGTGCCATCGCGCGTGAGCTGCACGACGAAATGGGCCAGCAGGTGACGGCCATCAAAAGCATGGGGCTGGCGATTGCGCGCAAGGCGGCCGGGCACGACGACATGATTGAGCGATCCGCGCGGCTGGTGATGGGCTGTGCCGACCAGATTTACGATGGCGTGCATCGGTTGATCGCCAAGCTGCGGCCCCTGGCGTTGGATCGTTTTGGCCTGCGCGATGCCTTGCAGGATTTGCTGGACGACCGCCGCGCGCACCTTACCGAGGTCGCCCTGAGCCTTGCCACCTGCGGCGACCTGGAGCGCGTGGACGATGAGGTGGCTACGGCCGCCTACCGCATCGTGCAGGAGGCGCTGAACAATGCCCTGCGCCACGCCCAGGCCAGCCGTGTTGAGGTGACGCTGCAGGAGTCAGCACAAGGCCTGCTGCTGCTGGTGCAAGACAATGGCATTGGGCAGGTGGCGCAGTTTGAATCATCCGGGCACTACGGCTTGCTGGGCATGCGCGAGCGGGCGCAGGCGCTGGGCGGGAAGTTTGATCTTGAGCAGGTTGAGCCCACGGGCGTACGGGTGCGGGTGAATTTGCCGATCCAAACAAGGAGTGAGTCACTTTGAAAGTCATGCTGGTGGATGACCACGCCGTGGTGCGAATGGGCTTCAAGCTGCTGCTGCAAGCCTGCGCCGACATCGAGGTGGTGGCCGAGGCGGACAGTGGCGAGGCTGCCTGCCAACTGGTGGACGCGAGTCTGCCCGATGTGGTGGTGATGGACATTGCCATGGCCGGCATGGGCGGCATTGAAGCCATCAAACGGCTGTTGGCCAAAAACCCCAAGCTGCGCATTTTGGCGCTGTCAGCCCACGAAGACACCAGCCACCCCAAGCGCGCTTTGCAAGCGGGTGCCTTGGGCTACCTGTCCAAACGCAGTGCGCCCGATGTGCTGATTGACGCGATTCGCATCGTTGCCAAGGGGCAGGGTTATCTGGACGCGCAAATTGCCCAGCGCATCGCGGTGCAAGGCATTCACGGTGACCAGGGGCCGATGGAAAAGCTGTCGGCGCGCGAGTTCGAGGTGTTTGCGCAGTTGGCGCGCGGTCAGTCGGTGGCGCAGATTTCAGACGCGCTCAAGCTGTCGAGCTCCACCGTCGGCACGCACCTGTACAACATCAAGCAGAAGCTCGGTTTGACCAACCAGGCGGAAATGACTCTGCTGGCGGTGCGTCATGGCTTGATTGACGCGTCTGGCTAAGTGGCAGACGAATGCGCTTCAGGCGACCTTGTAACCCTCTTCAGCAATGGCTTTTGAAATCGCTTCGCGCGCTTGCGTTGAGGCAACCTCAACTTGGTTGGCAGCGCGGTCAATTTTGACCTCGGCCTGCGGGTCAAGCTGCTTCACCGCGCGGGTGACGGCTTTTTCACAATGCCCGCAGGTCATGCCGGTGACGGTGAAGGTTTGATTCTGCGTTGGGTCCATGGCGCGGCTCCTTTGATACGGCTTGATGCGGCGCAAGCTTGCTTTTACGCCATCAGCGATCATATGCAGGCTTATGAGTGCAATTTCAAGTCCTATCGGAAGCATGACGGTTGACATCGGGATCGGTGGCATGACCTGCGCGTCATGCGTATCGCGCGTTGAAAAAGCGTTGAAGAAAGTGCCGGGCGTGGACGCGGCATCCGTCAACCTGGCCACCGAGTCGGCGCGAATTTCCTTCGTGCCCGCTAACCAGACCCTGGGAAACCAGACCGAGGCAATCCTGCGTCGTGCCGTGCGCGATGCGGGCTACGAACCCCGAGCCGCTGATGCGGCGATTGACGCGCCTGATGCCTCACCTTGGGCCGGTTTTATGCCGGTAGGCATTGGCCTGGCGTTGTCGGCACCGCTGATCCTGCCGATGATCGCGGATTTGTTTGGC
>JANOTE010000231.1:0-9450 GCA_031416195.1 Rhodoferax sp. | reverse complement strand
TTCGCCGGCATGGTGTTGTTCATGGTGGCGCTGGGCCTGATGCTGGTGCTCGACAAGTTCTTGGGCCTGTTCCTGCCTGCCCATGCCGCCAAGGGGCGGGCATGACGTCGCAGCGTATCAAGGCGTTTGTGGCGTTGGTGCTGATGGTGGCGGCGTTGGCCGCGGCGCAGGCCTGGCGGCCCACGGCGCGCTTGGCCGACACCCGTGCCAAAGTTGAGTTGGAGACGATGTTTCCCAAAGCCTTTGGCGACTGGCGTGTCGACGACCGCATGCCGGTGCAACTGATCGCACCCGACACCCAGGCCGTGCTGAACAAGATCTACAACCAGACCTTGAGCCGCACCTACGTCAACCGGCAGGGGGATCGGATCATGCTGTCGGTGGCCTATGGTGGCGACCAATCAGACGCCACACGTGCACACCGGCCGGAGGTGTGTTATCCGGCGCAGGGTTTTCAGATCACCCGCAGCAGCGACGCACAGGTGAATCTCAGCGGGCGCACCTTAAGAGTTCGCCAGCTTGAGAGCCGCCTTGGCGGTCGAGTTGAGCCGATCAGCTACTGGATCACCGTCGGCGACCACGTCACTCTGAGTGGTACCGAACAGAAGCTGGCTCAATTGGGCTATAGCACTCGCGGCGTCGTGCCAGATGGAATGTTGGTGCGCGTGTCAAGTATCGAATCCGATGCCACCAAGGCCTATGCTCTTCATCACGTCTTCGTGGCTGATATGGCGCGTGCTCTTCGGCCGGAGGTGCTTGCCCAAGTTGTTGGTGGCGCGGCCCATTGATGCTGGTCGAAACACCAGCATCCGCAGGTTCCTTCACTTCATGACAGAGACCAATAGGACTGGCTGCGCCCCGGTATGACCGCACCCCAGCCTAATGGTGGTGCGAGCTTGGATTTGGGCCAGCGCAGCGCGGTGGCTTTCAGTTGGGGGGTTGCCACCAGCCTTGCCAAGGTGGTGCTAACCATTATGGTTCAGGCGGTTCTGGCCCGCCTTCTCGGGCCTACAGAGTTCGGTCTCTTCGCGCTCGGAATTCTGCTTATGGGCATGGCCGGGTACTTCGCCGACGTGGGTTTGGCTACTAGCTTGGTGCAACAGCGCGAGGTGCGTGACAGTGACATTCGCTTTGTGCTCACTTTCAACCTCGTCACGGCAACTACGGTGGCAGCAGTATTCGTCTTGCTGGCAAGGCCGTTGGCCCAAGCGTTTGGAAAACCCGAAGCTACGGACATCTTTCGATGGCTGGCCCCTGTGTTCTTGCTCAACGCGACGGCCTCGGTGTCCACAAGTCTTTTGCGCCGACGATTGGATTACCGCAGTATCCAGTTGGCAAACTTGGCCGGCTACACGCTGGGCTTTGGCCTCATCGGTGTAGCTTCGGCAATGCTATTTGAGTCAGTCATGTCCCTAGTCGCCGCATGCTTGTCTCAAGCAGCCATTACCTTAGCACTGCTGTACCGCAAGACGCAGCATCCCATTGGGCTTAGCTTGCGCTCTAATGATCGGCGCGCCGTGTTGAGTTTTGGTGCCACTGTGCTCGTTACCAATCTTGTCAACTGGACCGTGGGTTCTCTCGATCGACTCCTGGTAGGTCGCATGTTCAGCGCGGCGACGCTGGGTAATTACAGCGCGGCCTATAACTTGATATTTGCGCCGGTGGGCGCGCTGTATCCGAATTTACAGTCTACCGTGTTCTCATCGATGGCCCGCATTCAGGGGGATATGCCGCGCCTTAGGAACATCTATCTCGGGTTACTTCAAGCTGTATCCGTGGTCTTTCTCCCGCCATTTGTTGGATTGTATTTCTTTGCCGATCAATTGGTGCTGACGGTGTATGGTTCAAAATGGACGCAAGCAGCTGCGCTCGCTGGGCCGTTTTGTTTGATGGCACCTTTTCTTCTGGTTTGGGCCTGTTCCACCCCGGTACTTTGGAACACAGGTCAGCGTTCGCTAGAATGGAAGCTTCAAGTGCCCTTCATTGCACTGGCGATAATAGGAATTGTGCTGGCGGCGAGCTCGTCTGCCCTTGCTGTTGCTTGGATTGCTACGCTTCTCTACATGGCTAGAACCATACTAATGATGTTTCTGGCGTTTCGCACGCTGGGTATCGCCGCCGCGCAGGCGATTGCGGCGATCTGGCCTTGCCTATGGATATCGACGACGGTAGGCCTAGCGGCGATGGCTTGTGCTCAAACGCTGCTCGGCAGCGGTTGGCCACCTGCGACGCAGTTCCTGCTAGGGGCTGGCGTCATTGGAGGGTCAATGCTATTGGCCATGTTGCTGGCGCCAGAATCGCTGCCTTTGAATGCCCGCTGCTTGATTGGCCGGCAGCGCGGCAAATTCCCAAGCTGGCTACAGCCTGTATTGAACCGTTTGACTGGTAATCCATGATCAACGACCTTGAAAAGATTGCATTGGCTTGGCCGTTGCTGCTGATGGTGATGCTGGCCACGGTCGGGGTGGTCGCTGGACTCTTCCTATCCCTAGACTTGGGTTCGCGCCATCGTTTTGAGTGGATGGGTGTTTTCTTCATCGGCGTGCCTTTGTCGTTGGCCGCTGGCGTGATCATCACGCGGCGCGATCTGGCGTTCGGCGCAGACTCGCCCTTTCGTCCAGACCTAGCGGATGTTGCGTCTGGAAATTGGGTATCACGTGGTATCACAGTGGTATGTTTAGTCATTGCGATCGAGCGTCTGGTTCGGTTCGTTCTGAGACGCGAATACCGACAGGCCCAGGGTCTGGGTGTGGTCGCCCCATTATTGGTTTTCATCTTTTCGACCAACATTCTGTCGGCTTTACTGGCCACACCAGGTGGTTTCAACCATCAACTGGTTTATGCGCCGCTTATTGCACTGGCAGTTTTTGCCTACGCCCAACAGCAATCCGCCCAGTGCATAGTGATCGTGCGCAACACGATGGCACTGTTTTTGTTAGCTTCGCTGACATTGCTGGTTGTTCGGCCCGAAATGGTGGCTGAAACCCACTATCTCGTTGGTTTGATCCCAGGTGTTTCAATAAGATATTATGGCTTCGCAACTCATCCCAACACACTGGCACCGCTGTGTCTGTTGCTGCTTTGCGCCGTCAGGTTGCGGCGCTTTAGGTTGCAATGGCTCAACGTTGCCGCCGTGGCGCTTGCCGTTGTCAGCCTATTCCTGACGCAGTCCAAGACTTCGATCGGATTGGTGTTGCTCGGTGCTGGGTGGTTCTGGGTTTTGGATCGTCGAAATGCGGCAGTTACACTAGGTCCGGTGCAGTATCGGCGCTGGCAATCTGTCGCAATCACTCTTGGATTTTTGGGCGTTGGCCTGTTGGGGCTTTCACTTCTGGTGGCGTTGTCGATCAACGACAACATTCTGCTTAAACTGGACCACCTTGCCAATCGACTACAACTGACAACCCTTACTGGCCGGGTCCGTATTTGGGAAGAAACCCTGCGGGCAGCCGGAGATAACTGGATTTTCGGATACGGTCCCGAACTGTGGAGCCTCAATTTCCGAATCAAGGTTGGTTTGCCATTCACTCATGCCCATAACCAGTTCGTCCACACCTTGGGTGCTGCCGGTGTCGTGGGGCTTGTCGCCCTGATGGCTTATTTGGTTGCGCTTGCCCGCTTGTCATGGCGCACACGTGTGGCTTCTCGGGGGGTGTCTGTGGTTTTGTTCTTCTTCCTTCTGCTGCGCGGGTTGACCGAGTTGCCACTCAATATCTCCAACGCCATGCAGGGCGAATTTATCGTGCAAATCTTCCTGCTTGTGGTGTGTGTCGGCGCAGCCAAAGCCAAAGCCGACTCAACCGTCTCGGCTACGGTTCGACCTGGACCCCTGTACCTGTCTCGAATTCGCCGCGACGCGATGGCCTGATGGATGACCAAGGCCGTAACGCCTATGCCCTGCGCGCCGCGCTTCACCATCGTCACTGTTTGCTTCAATGCCGAGGCAACGGTCGCGGCCACCGCGCAGTCGCTGGCCACGCAGTGTTTCACCGACTACGAGTGGCTGGTGGTTGATGGCGCGTCCAAAGACAACACTTTGCGGGTGGTAGAAGGCCTGGCGGTTCCCAACAAGCGGGTCGTGTCCGAACCCGACGACGGCATTTACGATGCGATGAACAAGGCCACGAAGTTGGCCCGTGGCGAGTGGCTCTACTTCCTCAACTGCGGTGATGCCTATGTCGACGCTAACGTACTGGCCGACTTGTCCCGCGTTATCGATGCCGACACGGGGGTGCAACTAATTTGGGGCGACATGCTTTATTTTGATGCCCATCGGCAATGGGCTCGCCGATTCCGTCACATAACCCCCAGTACCCTCCCGTTCGATGACCTCAACCACCAGGCGGTGTTTGCGCGGCGCACGCTGTTCAATCAACACGGCCGTTTCAACCTTGGTTTTCGTACCAGTGCTGACTATGACTGGCTGATCCGCGTGCTGAGCAGTGGGACCCGCTACAGGTATCTGTCCCGAACCATTGCCCGCTTTGCTGTCGGCGGTGCGCATAGCGCCGATCCGGATGCGCTGAAGGCCGAGCGCCAACGTCTGCGGCTGCAGTACGTGGCGGCGACACCCCTCCGCCGGGGGCTGTTCATGGCGCGCATCCGCCGGCGGTTGCGCATTTTGTGGGGTCACGGTGGATAGCGCAGTCTCGCCATGCGCTGCTTGCGACGTGGTGCTGGTTTCCAACGGCTTCCAGGCTGAATACGAGATCGGTTTTACAAACGGCATAGCCCGTTGCGGCCTGCGCCCGTTGTTGGTGTGCTCCGACCTGCTGATGCGCGGGCGCCTGGATGTCGGTGTAACCACTGTCAACATGCGTGGCTCGCAAAGGTCCGACCGATCGACGTGGCGCAAGGCCTTGAACATCCTGCGCTATTGGTGGCAATTACGAGGCCTGATCCGCAGCCAGGCCAGCCGAACGGTCCATGTCATTGGTCTGTTCACCTTGCCGTCCACGGTTGCGGCGCTGATTGAGGCCATAGCGCTGCGTTTGGCAAGCCGGCACTTCGTGCTGACAGTGCACAACTTGCTGCCTCACGATGCTCACAGTGCCGCGAATCGTTGGCTGTATCGATGGATCTACAAGTTACCCCACACCTTGGTGGTGCACACCGCCCGGATGCGTCAAGCGTTGGAGGACGAGTTCGGCGTACCAGCCCGCCGGGTGGTAGTGATGGAACATGGCATCGATCACCTGGCGCCGCGCGGGCAGGCGCAACCGCAGTGGCTGGCCCGGCATCTGGGTCTTCCGCCCGGGCGTCGCGTCGTGTTGTTCTTTGGTGCTGTCTCCCCCTACAAGGGCTTGGCTGAATTGGTCGATGCGCTGGTGGCCGCCCCCGACGCCATGGACGCTGTGCTGGTGGTTGCTGGCCGTTGCCGCGATGGAGCACTTCGGCGAGCCCTCACCTCTGGTCTGTCCACCCTGGTGGCGCAAGGTCGCGCGTACTGGGTGGATGGTTTCGTTCCCGAGGACGAGGTACTGCACTACTTTCATGGCGCCGACGTTCTGGTGATGCCTTACCGCGCGATTGACCAGAGTGGTGTCGTCTTTATGGCACTGGCCACCGGCCTGCCGGTGGTGGCCACCGATGTTGGGTCGCTGGCCGACTACGTGCCGATCACCGGCGGCCAAGTGGTGCGTGCGGGCGATATTGCAGCGCTGCTGGTCGCATTGCGCACCGCGTTGACTGCCGTGCCCAGCGCCAGCCGGGCCGTTGCGGGCGCAGAGAGATTCTTGTGGTCGAACACCGTGCGCGCTGTGCTGCCGGCCTACCGGAGTGTCCCGTGAGAGATGTCCGCCGGAAACTATTGTGGTCGCTGGCTACTGGTGCTGTCACGGCGCTGTTCAATCGCGCTGCCGCTGGTGCCTCGTTGTCGCTGGCGCCGCTGTTGCCACGCAAGCAGCCGGTGCCACTTTCCTATTTCGGTCTGCACATCCACGATCCTAAAACGCCATGGCCCCACTACCGTTTTGGCCGCCTGCGCCTGTGGGACACCCGTACCTCGTGGTTTCACCTCCAGCCGGAGCCTGATCGCTGGGATTTCACGCGCCTGGATGGTTTTGTGCAGCAGGCCACGCAGCGCAGTGTGGGCTTGGTGCTGCCCCTGGGGATGACGCCCACCTGGGCTGCCGCCCGCCCGACCGAAAAGTCGCCCTACAACGTGCTCGGCGCGTCGTCCGAGCCTGCCGACATTGCACACTGGAAGACCTATGTGCAAACCGTGGCTCGGCGCTACAAGGGTCGCATCCAGCACTACGAGATCTGGAACGAGGTGAATGCCGGGGCCGGTTTCTTCACCGGTACCGCCGAGACCATGTTCCAGCTGCAACGCACCGCTTATGAAGCGTTGAAGGCCATCGACCCCGACATCACCGTCATCTCGCCTTCCACTGAAGGTTCTACCGAGGACAAGTTTGTCTGGTTCGAGCGCTACATGAAGCTGATGGCTGGCCGCTATGCCGACGTGGTTAGCTACCACTTCTACATTCCGCGCCAAGCGCCCGAGGCTCTGCTGGCCGTCGTGCAGCGGGTGCAGGCCATCATGGTGCGCACCGGCAACGACCGCCTGCCGCTGTGGAACACTGAGTCGGGATATCGGGTGGACTGGGGCTCGACTGCGCCGCTCACCGGTACCTGGACAACCTGGCCCAACCTGCCGCCAGCGCGGGCAGCGGCTTGGCTGGTGCGGTCCTATTTACTAGGTTGGCTGGCCGGCCTGGATGGCTACTTTTGGTATGGCTACGACACAAAGGTGATGGGTATTGTTTCCACCTCGCGGGAAGCCACAGAAGTTAGCGAAGCTTTTGGCTTGACCATTGAACGCTTGATTGGACGTTCCCTTGATGAGCCGACGTTTGACGACTCCGTTGCAATTGTTCGTGCGAAGCTAGGGACGACAATTTGCTGGTGGGTTTGGAGCACCGATGATTCGACGCGACTCTGGAGACCGCCGTCCCGCCTGGAATCAAAATTCATGTGCACGATGCGCGGTCAGGTCTCGCTTGTCAAGAACGGTCAAATCGAAATCGGATCAATGCCAATCCTTTTGGCTGAATTCGTTGAGAATTTTGCAGTATATAATAAATGATCATCCGGGTTGGTTATTTTTTTGAAAATTTACTCCACCCACTGTTTAGTTTTATTCTGACGGTGATCTTCTTGGGCGCAATATTAATTGCAATCGACTATCTTCTTCATGCGCTCAGCTCATTTTCTATTGACGCGATTCAACGTTCGAAGAGGAAATCAACCTAACTCTAAGGCCCTTTCTCTGGATTGGTTGAATGGTCGGTTGAAAATATTTTCAGAAATAACTCTTCTTTCGGTTTTGGCGCAAAGCGTCAAGATAGATTTCTGGATCATATTTCTCGACATCCAAACGCCCGCCGCATTCAGGGCCTCATTGCAGGAGTCCGTGGAGGGTCTCGACTGGATTCGATTTGTTTATTGTGAAGAGATTGATTCCGATTTTTTGCAGACAACCATTCGGTCCTGCCTTCCATCCCAAGTGGAATGGTTGTTGACCACCAGGCTCGACAATGACGACGCCCTGCACCCGGAACTAATAGAGCGCATTCAATCCAGCGCCCTTTCTGGTCAGAGGGAATTTATAAATCCGCGCAACGGAATCATATTTGCATTCGGCCGGCTGTATAGAAAGCGGGACTATTCAAGTCCATTCATAACATTGAGTGAGTCCGCAAAAGACTTCAAGACGGTTTGGCTGGACCAGCATCAACGTCTGTCCCGGCATGGGCCGGTGCGCCAATTGGATTTAAAAGATGCATGGATTCAATTGGTTCATGGCGGCAACATCGCAAATCAGGTGCGTGGTGTACGGGTTCGTGGTCAATCAATTGCGGCTGGTGTGTTGCCGCCGTCGTTGGCAGGCCAGGTATTGCCGGTTTCGCCTATGGACTGGTTTGTTGATAACTCGGCCGGGCTGGTGCGTCGCTATCTTGGTAGCGCTTGGCGCAGGCTGAAGCGCGAGATTTCGGATCGCGGCGGTAGATGACGGTGGCAACCGTTGTTATCTGTCGAATTTGATCTTAAGATTTAGAAAATGAGAAATACTGTAATTATTGTTCAATACAGGCTGCTTCATTACAGGGTAGAGCTCTTTGAGCGGTTGCGTGCCGCCTGTAGTGAACGCGCCATTAAACTTGAATTGGTTGTGGGTCAAGCCACGCGGCGCGAGCGTGCCCGCGCCGACGAAGGTGAAATTTCCTGGGCGAGAAAAGTCACGAACAAGGTTTGGGAAGTGGGGGGTAGAGATTGGTTATGGCAACCGATCCCATGCGACATTTCCAAGGTGGGCTTGGTCGTGGTCATGCAGGAAAGTCGTCTTCTGAGCAACTACTTGCTGATCCTTCGGCGCGTGTTTGGTAGCAAAGTGGCTGTTGCCTACTGGGGCCACGGGCGGAACTTCCAGAGCGACAATCCGAATGGTTGGCGTGAGCGCTGGAAACGTTGGATGATCTTGCCGGTGGATTGGTGGTTTGCGTACACCAAGAGCAGTGCGGCGATTGTGCGTGAAGCCGGTTTTCCGAGCGACCGGATCACTTGCCTGAACAATACGATCAATGGTTCAGGTTTCATGGCGGATCTTGCCAGCATTACAACCGATGAATTGACAGCAACGAGGAATGCGCTCGGAATAAACGAGACATCTCGGGTCGCCATTTATTGTGGGTCGATCTACGCCGAGAAGCGCATCGCTCTACTTTTGGAGGCGGCAGACTTGCTGCGCATACGCCTAGCCGATTTTCACTTGATAGTGGTTGGCGATGGTCCAGAGGCGCCTCGTGTCGCGGCGGCGACGGCAAGCCGGCCTTGGTTGCATTTTCAAGGCCTGCGCAAGGGGCGAGAAAAGGCATTAAATTACCGGCTGGCCAGCGTGATGTTGAATCCTGGATTAGTAGGCCTACATATCGTAGACGCATTTGCAGCGGGTACGCCACTGATTACACAATTGTCGGCAATGCATAGTCCTGAATACGACTACTTGATCGACGGGGTAAATGGCCTGTCGGTAACTGACGACAGCGCCCAGAGCTACGCCGATGCCGTAGCCTCGGTGTTCACACAACCCGGTCTGTTGGAGTCCATGAAGGCGCAATGCATTGAAGATGCGAGGTACTACACGCTGGAAAGCATGGTTCAAAATTTTGCCAGTGGCATAGCCGCCTGTCTGGCGAGGAACGGCAACCGCCTTTGAGGACAGGTACCCCTGGCTCCAACATCTGTAACTTGGCTGGGCGGTTGCGCGCCCTATAAGCCCCGCTGTTTCGACACCAGTTGCCGTATTGCCAGCACGATGAATGCGCTGTTGGTGACGGCATAGCGCTTCCAGAGCCGGCGTGGCTCGGTGGCTAGCCGGTGAAGCCATTCCAGGCCGTTGTCACGCATCCAGCGCGGCGCGCGGGCAACCGTGCCGGCGTGAAAATC
>JANOTE010000230.1:0-3172 GCA_031416195.1 Rhodoferax sp. | reverse complement strand
CACCAATCCCGCAGGCTCCTGGCGCTACGAGCTGCGCAACCTGCGGGGCATTTTGCGCACCAGTTGGGTCATGATGATGGTCTTCTGGGTCGGTTGGATGGCCGGTGAATGGGTGGCGATCTGGCTCTTTGGCCTGATCTCGTTCTTCGCTTTGCGCGAGTTTTTAACGCTCTCCCCGACACGCCGGGGCGACCACCGCAGCCTGGTGCTGGCGTTTTTCGTGGTGCTGCCGGTGCAGTACTGGCTGGTGGGGGCCGAGTATTTCAACCTCTTCACCGTGTTCATCCCGGTTTATGTGTTTTTGGCGATCCCGGTGGTCAGCGCGTTGGCCAACGACCCGCAGCGCTTTTTGGAGCGCAACGCCAAGCTGCAATGGGGCATCATGGTCTGCATTTACGGCATGAGCCATGTGCCCGCGCTGTTGCTGCTCAACTTCCCCAACTACGACAAGAAGAACGCGTTTTTGGTGTTTTTTCTCGTCATCGTCGTCCAAACATGCGTGGTGGTGCAGCATGTCGCCTCGCGCTACCTCAAGCGGCCACCCACCGCGCCGAATATCAGCCAAAGTTTCAATTGGCGCAGTTGGCTGATTGCGCTGTTGGTGGCGGGCCTCGTGGGCGCCTTGCTCTCCGGTATCACGCCGTTTTGGCCAGCGCAGGGCTTTGTGATGGCGATCATCGCCTGTGCGGCGGGAACGCTGGGGCACTTTGTGATGAAGGCCCTCAAGCGCGACCGCGGCATACCGAGTTGGGGCGGGCAGATGGCCTCGGTCACGGGAGCCGGCGGCCTACTGGATCGTGTCGACGCGCTGTGTTTTGCCGCACCCGTGTTTTTTCACTCGGTGCGCTGGTATTTTGGGCTGTAGCGCTACATCGCGTCAAATTTACTACAATTGTAGTAAAAATAAGCTAAAAATGCACGTTTTAACCCAATTCGCGACAATTTAATGATTAAATATGCCTCTAGCCCCGTATTAATTGCACAAATAGCTATACTATATGTAGCGTATATGTGTCATGACAGCGCCATGAGAGCGGCATGAGAATCCTGGGTATCGACCCCGGCCTGCGCACCACCGGCTTTGGGGTGATTGACGTTGACGGGTCAAACTTGAGTTACGTCGCCAGCGGCACCATCAGTACCACCCACATCGAAAAAGGCCAGTTGCCCGCAAGGCTGAAGGTGTTGTTTGACGGTGTCAAGGAAGTCATGGCGCGCTACGGGCCTGACGGTGCTTCTGTGGAGATCGTCTTCGTTAACGTCAACCCGCAGTCCACGCTGCTCTTAGGCCAAGCGCGTGGGGCCTGTGTGACGGCGCTGGTGTCGGGCGACATGCCTGTGGCCGCTATTGCAGAGTACACCGCGCTGCAAATGAAGCAAGCCGTCGTCGGCTATGGCCGCGCCGACAAAACGCAGGTGCAGGAGATGGTCAAACGCCTGCTCAACCTGCCCGGCCTGCCGGGGCCCGATGCGGCCGATGCCTTGGGCCTGGCCATCACCCACGCACACGCCGGAAAAGCGATGGCGCGGCTGGCACAGGCCAAAGGGATTGGCGGCGTCGGCAATCAGACGCAGAAGGCGGCTTACAAGGCGGGGCGCAGCCGGTAGCTGCGGCGATGGATTTGGCGCTGTCACCGTCATAATTGCTTCGAACTCTCAGGGACAAAATGGCATCCACAATCACTCAAAATCAACACGGCATCCGCGACAACCATTCGCGTGGTCAGGTGGCGGACTTCCTGTCAGCCAAGATAGTGGATGGCAGCCGCCTTTCGGTGGTGTCATCATCTTGAGCGACACGTTTGCTGGGCACCAAAAAATTATCCTGACGCACGATCAGGGATTCTTTAACGAGTTCAAGCGACGCGTTGGCGCAAGCCATACGGACTGGTCGTTTCAACACTTCAACCGAGATTGTCCATTAGCCCCAGCGATGCGATCATGAGCCCAACTGGCAGTTGTAAATTTTGAGCAAATTTCTAATGGATACCATTAGAGATTCCCAATGAAATCAACGATCTGATTTTGATGTGGAGTCGCGATGCCCGCAGAAACGCCGTTCGATCTGAAGCTTACCTCCCGTGAAGTCACCGCCTGGGGTGGGCTGGCCCTTTTGAAGCGAATGCTTGACGGCATGGAATTCAAAGAAGCCCTGCAAAGCTGGCAGCTACCCCAACCCGGCTCCAATCGGGGGTGCCGCCCCGAGCAACTCATCGAACAAATGATCGTCAGCATCTGGTGTGGAGCAGCGCGCTTCGCCCACGCCGACATCACCCGCCTGGATTGAGGGTTTGTGGGCCAATGCGGGGGAGCCGGTGAGTCTCAAGCCGGTGCCGTCAAATTCCTAATGGACAATCTCGGTTCAAAGCAGTTCAGGGCACCGGCATCACTCTGAAGGAAGCAAAAACTGAAGTTCAGAAGGCAGAGGATTACCTGAATGGCCACAGCTTGGATGAGGCCGCCGTTTGTCTCCGCCGAGTGGCTGATGATTCGGCGAGGCGCTTGCGTGAGTGGTTGAGCAAAGAGAAATTGCCACCAGGCAAGTTTTTCACCCTGACAGAAAATCTGCGTGAAGCCAAAAATCGGCTTCTGCTGACCATACCGAAGCAGCTGTACGAGAAGGTTCTGAAGGGCACGCCCATTGAGTTGCTTCAAAAACTGGTTCCCAATAGCGTTGCTCACCTTGATGCGGAGGTTGGCCTTGAACCTGCCGAACGCGGAAAGATCAACAGTGAACGGGGATTGTTGCGTAAATTGCTGACCGATACCCATTGGGCAGCCATGGAAAACGTCCAGCTGATTGACAAGGTGCTTGAGACCACCGAACGTGTTCTGAACCCCGGTGCCCACGGCGGCGAATCGCCGCTGTACGAGGCCGAGGTGACGATTGCGCTTGATTTGATCAGACGCTTGGAGCGATGCTGTCCATAACATTTCCTTTCCAGCCGTGGGTCTGTCGGGGGCAAGATAATTTGTCCACTGAATGTGGGGAGCGGAGTACAAAATACTGTATAAAATAACAGTTTTCCGTTGGGCGAAACATGAAAAAAACCACACCCCATACCGAGCCAGCGCACCACATCGCCGTTTTTCAAGAAACCGCTATCCGCCGTGTCTGGCACAACGAGGAATGGTGGTTTGCCATTGTTGACGTGGTGGGTGTGCTGACCGA
>JANOTE010000229.1:0-6127 GCA_031416195.1 Rhodoferax sp. | reverse complement strand
TGGTGCTGGTCACCTATCACTTTGGCGATGAAGCCGGTCAGGGCTTCGTGCACAGCTTCGCTGGCATGGTGTTGTTCATGGTGGCGCTGGGCCTGATGCTGGTGCTCGACAAGTTTTTGGGCCTGTTCCTGCCCGCCCATGCCAAGGTGCGGGCATGACGTCGCAACGTATCAAGGCGTTTGTGGCGCTGGTGCTGATGGTGGCGGCGCTGGCCGCAGCGCAGGCCTGGCGGCCCACAGCCCACCTGGCCGACACCCGTGCCAAAGTCGAGTTGGAGACCATGTTTCCCAAAGCCTTTGGCGACTGGCGTGTCGACGATCGCATGCCGGTTCAATTGGTATCGCCCGATACCCAGGCCCTGTTGAACAAGATCTACAACCAGACCTTGAGCCGCACCTATGTCAACCGACAGGGTGATCGGATCATGTTGTCGGTGGCCTATGGCGGCGACCAATCCGATGGCACCCGGGCCCATCGGCCGGAGGTGTGCTACCCGGCGCAGGGCTTCCAGATCGATGCAAGCCGGGATAGCGTGCTTGACCTGACCGGGCACAAACTGCGTGTGCGCCAACTGGTCTCGCGCCTGGGTGGGCGGGTCGAACCCATCACGTACTGGGTCACCGTGGGGGAGCGCATTGCGCTCAGTGGCACCGAGCAGAAACTGTCGCAACTTTCTTACACCACGCGTGGTGTGGTTCCTGATGGCATGTTGGTACGGGTATCCAGCATTGATGCCGATATCAACGGCGCATTCCGAGACCATCAAATATTTATCGCTAAGCTGTCAACGGCTATTCAATCTAGTTTACGGCCTCAAGTGATGGGCACTCAAACATCTGATTCATCCAAGTCATGAATAAACGCTGTCCATCCTGTCATTCTATTGACTTTAAAGCAATCGATGCTAACCAAGTATCTGCTGTAGTCGATGAATACCGCCAAAGACATCTCGACATTGATATCGCTTCATTGATGAAGTCACATGGTAATCGAATTGATCTACTAGAATGTTTGCAATGTGATTTGCGTTGGTTCTGGCCGATGGTAGCTGGCGACGCAGACTTTTATGAACAGCTCCAGCGACATGATTGGTATTATCAGACCGATAAGCCTGAGCATATTTTTGCGGCAACCCATGTATTGCCCGGCAAATCTGTATGCGAAGTTGGTTGTGGCGCCGGAGCATTTACCTCCCGATTGCCTGACTCCTCAATTTATCAGGGCCTTGAGTTTAACAAGGCCGCAGTTGAGCGTGCAGTAGCGGCCGGTTTGAACGTCGTCCAGCAGACGATTGAAGCTGAAGCGATATCACATCCTGCTGCCTATGATGTCGTTTGCCATTTCCAGGTGCTTGAGCATGTACCTGACGTACTGGGTTTTATGCGCGCCAGCGTTGCAACGCTTCGTCCTGATGGTCTCTTGATCGTTGCGGTTCCGTCTGAGGATTCATTTTTGAGCATTGCCGGCGCTTCCTGGTTGAACATGCCGCCGCATCATGTCAGCCGCTGGACTGATCGTGCCCTAGCCACTTTATTTACTTCACTGGGATTGGAGACCGTCGAAATATGGCATGAGCCGGTCGCGACCTACCATGCCGATTGGTACTCAACCGTTTTGGCGGAACAAGGTGTGCGTAGCCTATTGGCTGGTCAGCCCAATCCTTTAGCGGCAAACCGTTTTGACCGGCTCACTGGCGCCATTGCAGAATAATACTGGGAATTTAGCGTGAATACAATCTATTCCGATGGCACGTATCTCGATAACAACCCAAATTGGCATCAAGAAGATTCACCCTGGAAGGCGGGGCACATTGCAAATGTGTTGCGAAGACAAGGCATTCGCCCATCGACCATTTGCGAGATTGGATGCGGTGCCGGAGAAATAGTTTGCAGTTTGGCGCGTGAATTCGGAGACGGCGTTAAATTTTCAGGTTACGATATATCTCCTCAAGCGTTCGAAATATGCGGGAAAAAACAAGGAAAAAATGTCCGATTTTTTCAGATGAATTTGCTTGATGAAGACATTCGATTCGATGTGGTTTTGGCAATCGACGTATTTGAGCACGTTGAGGATTACTTTGGATTCTTGCGAAAACTGCGATCCAAAGGCGAATACAAGATATTTCATATTCCTCTGGACCTGTCCGTCCAATCAGTCTTACGTGGTTCGCCGATTATGAAGAAAAGAGCTTCGGTCGGCCATTTACACTACTTCACTGAAGAAACTGCTTTGGCAACTTTGAGAGATACAGGGTATGAAGTATTAAGCCATTGTTTCACCAGTGGTGCACTTGAACTGCCGCAACGCAGTTGGAAGGCCAGATTGATGAAGTTGCCCAGAAAACTTTTATTCTCCTTGAATCCCACCCTGGCAGTCAGGCTGCTGGGCGGCTTTTCACTGCTGGTTCTGGCCAAATAAATTTATCGTCTACGCAACATCTCGTTGTGCTCTCTTTGCGTTACCCGACAGGTAGCAGGCGTCAAGTATTTGGCTCTATTTTATAAGTCGCAATGGACATCCTGCTTCCCCTGTTTTTTTACTCGCTGCCGTATGTATTGGCGATCGGCCTGGCGATTGGCGTCGTCATCCTTGCCGGCTTAACGCTCAGCCGGCCATGGCTGGTGATGTTGCCCTTCCTCACCGTGTTCTTTTGGGTGTCGGCAAACCGTTATGGCCGGCTCGACTTTGGCGGTGGACCGAGCCTGTTCAGCCGTGGCGCGGGTGTACTGCTGTTTCCTGCGCTACTGTGGGGCATGTTGGTGGCGTTGGTTTGGACCCGCATGGGCGCTGCACTTAGTAAGCAGGCCGTGCCCACTTCGATGGTTCCTCTCTCGCCCTGGTTTGCCGGTTGGACACTGTTGTTGCTCGCTCATGTGGTTACCGGTCTGCTTCTTGACGTTCCGCTTCGCCAGACGCTGTCGCCTGCCGGCTTTTCTCACATCGTTTGGCTATGGGTGCTGATTGCGGCAATGGTGGCCTCTGTCACCCGGCCCAGTGACGCGCGGCGCCTTCTCTGGTTCATCCTTCTCATGGGGCTGGCGCGGGCCATATACGGTCTCGGTCGTTTTGCCGCATTTGGTGGTGACCCTGCCAATGCCTATGCCAATCGCCAGGGGTTGACGCTGAAACTCACTTTTTTTGATATAAACGACAGCCTGTTGTGCGTCTTGGCAGTATGTGCAGCGCTGGTCATGCTGTACCGCGATGTACCCGCCCGCGGTTGGCTCGGCTGGCAAAAGATTTTGTTGTGGGCCGCCGTCGCATTGCCATCGCTGTGTATTGTTCTGTCGTTTCGACGCACTGCCTGGATGGGTATGGTGCTGGCGTTGGTGTTTGTGCTGTTGCAGTTGCCAGCGCGGGTGCGGTGGCGGTTGGTGCTGCTCGCCATGCCGCTGATGTTAACGGGTATCGGCTACGCCGCCTGGAAAAGACTGTCACAGGTACGCGGCGCTGCGGGGAATTTTCTGTATGACTTTGAAACCCGTGCAGTTGGCGCCGAAAGCGTACGTTTTCTGGAGATCAAACTGGCCTGGCAATCTTTTCTCGATAGCCCGATATTCGGCGTTGGCGCGTGGGGGGGCTACAAGGGTTGGCAATTGATTTCTTGGCAGCACGAGTTCGGTGAAGGTGGCGGCGGTACCTTTTTGCACAGCGGGCTATTACATCTTGCGCTCAAGACCGGATTGATTGGATTGATCTTGCTGGCGGGCACTGCCATTGCCTTCATCCTGGCCTGGCGGCGCATGCGCAACACACTGCCGCCAGCAGCGTTGCCATTGGCAGTGGCTGGTGTGGCAGGTGTTCTATTCATGATGCCTGACTGGTTGATTGGCACGCCCATCCCGCAGTTGCGCACGATGATGATGTTGGGCCTGTGCTTGAGCCTGCCATTTGTGGCCGAGCGGTGCTTCTCAAAGCAGGCGGTGTTGGCGGCAGAAGCGGCGCATCCAGCGCCGGGCGGCTTGCGACATTATCGCGGCGGACGCCCAGCGGCGCCCTCGCGGCTGGCCGCGCGCGTGCTCTCGCGTTAAGGCTATCTTTGGCTGCGCTTAACCTCAAACGCAACTCCGCCTTTAACCTGGCGGGTGGTGTGATACCGGCGCTTGCTAGTTTGGCAGTGATGCCGATCATCGTGCATGGTTTGGGCGGCGAGGGTTATGGTCTTCTGGTGCTCATCACGTCCATCCTCGGCTACTTTGCGCTGCTCGACGTGAACGTCACAGCGGGCTCAACCAAATTTATCGCTGAGCATCATGCGCACGGTGACGATGCCCTCGTCAGCCAGACCATCAATTTCGGGCTGATGATTTATCTGGCCATCGGGCTGATTGGCGCGATGCTGCTGTTCATGCTGTCGGGTTGGCTGGCGGGTGCCGTCTTCAACGTCGCGCCAGCGCAACACGCATTGGCTGCCAGTTGTTTGAAGGTAGCGGCGGTGGGGTTTTTGTTTGGGCAGATTCAAACCTATCTGCAAAGTATTCCGCAGGCGCTGATGCGATACGACCTGACCTTTCGTTTCGAGGTTTCATTCGGGCTCGCTGTGTCGCTTGGATCGGTGGCGCTGCTGCACGCCGGGTTCGGCTTGTTGGCCATCATCTGGCTGCGCGTTATTCTCAGCATCGTCAATGTCGTGCTGCTGGCAACCAGCATCTACCATTTGATGCCCCGCTTGCGCTGGCACATGCCGCAACGGCAAACCGTGCGCGCCATGACGCATTTCAGTGCCTACTCGTTTCTCAGCCGGGTGGCGGCACTGTCGTATGCCCATGGTGACAAGCTGATCATCGGCGCCGTTGTCGGGATGAAACCATTGGCTGTCTATGCCGTGGCCGCGACTGTTGGCAACCGGGTGCTGGGCATGATGTATCGCGTCTCGGCGGTACTGCTGCCTGCCGCCAGCAGTTTGTCGGCCAGGGGCGATGAAGCCCGACTGCAAGTGATTTATTTGAAGATCAGCCGCTATGTGGTGTATGTGAATCTGTCAGCGTTGCTGCTGCTTGGTGTTTTTGCTGAGCCACTGCTGCGGCACTGGATCGGTGCAGAATATTCAGTGGGCGGGGCGTTGGTACTGCAGTTGGTCGCACTCGGGCAGTTTGTTGATTCGCTGACCAATTTGCCGTCATTGGTGAACGACGGGCGCGGGCACCCGCGGGTCACCGGCCTGTTTGCCCTCAGCCGTGCGGTATTGGGATTGGCGCTAGTCTTTGGGCTGGTGCAAGCGTTCGGCATCGTGGGCGCAGCCTGGGGGCATTTGCTGTCCGCACTGATCATGACCACGGTCTTTGTCGGCTATGTGCATGGCCGCACGGTACCGGTCGCGTTGCCGCACCTGCTGCGCAGGAGTTGGGCTGCGCCCGTATTGGGCGCGTCAGCGGTGGCCGCTTTCACCGCGCTGGCCTACCAACACACCTCTGGCAGCGTGCGCTATTTGTTGTCCTTGGCAGCGGTGGCGATGGGTGTATTGGCCGTCTATGGCTGGTGTGTCGTGTTGTTGCCCGATGACCGGTTGTTGGCAACTGGCTGGTTGAGAACTCGTTTTCGAGGTTCGGCATGACTGATAAGCCGCTGCGTGTTTTGTTGGTCACCGAAGACATACCCGCGCCGCAGGTGGGTGGGCTGGGCAAGCATGTGGTCACGCTCGGCAATGCGTTGATCGCTGCAGGCCATGAGGTGGCGTTGCTGGGCCGCGCCGGCACAGACTACGAATCGTTTCGAGCCGGTCTGGGCTTTGACGGCCGCTTTATCGGTGGCTTCGATCTGTCGGGAATGGGATGGAAAGAAGCGCAACTGGGCGTCTGGCTGCCTTACAAGCGCTTGGCGATGGCCAGGCGGATTGAGCAAGCCATCCTGCAACAGGGCCCTGCGTTTGACGTGGTGCATTACCACGGCCACCTGCCGATGGTAGGGCTGGGTTTGCCAGCCAATATGAACTTTTTGCAGACCCGGCATGACCAGGGCAGCGAATGCATGACCCACCTGCGGTTTCGCCATGGCGCGCCCTGCGATGAGCTGACGCCGGCAGGGTGCGCTGGCTGCAGGCACCCGGCACCGGGCGCGCTGCGGCGGGCCGTATCGGCCGCTGGCGTCACCCAGTACCGTGGCGCGGTTGAGAAAAACTTCGCCCAAC
>JANOTE010000228.1:0-2091 GCA_031416195.1 Rhodoferax sp. | reverse complement strand
CGGTGGATGCGTCCTTACGCATCAGCGACATTCAATCCGTTGTGGAGCGTTTTGGCGGGGCCAAGCTGTACGGTGACGAACCGCACCTTGCCTTGCGCGAATTGCTTCAAAACGCCAGAGATGCCGTAATGGCCAGCCGGGCTCTGGGGGCGCTTGAGGAAAAAGAAGGCGCTATCACCGTTCGACTGGAAGAACGTGATGGCGAAGACTGGCTCCACGTCACAGACACCGGAATTGGCATGAGCCGCTATGTACAGTTGCACGTGCTGCTCGATTTTGGACGTTCACTTTGGAAGGACACAGCGCTACGGCGCGAGTGGCCAGGGCTCGCGGCTGCAGGATTTGAAGCTGTAGGACGCTTTGGCATTGGCTTCTTTTCAGTGCTCATGCTGGGAAATCACGTTAAGGTCACAACACGTCGGCAAGTGGCCAGCAAGGAAGACCGTGACGCACAGTGGGTGCTTGAATTCGTACGGGGCGTTGACTCCCGGCCCAGCTTGCGGGAGCCCTTGCCCGGCGAAGCACTTAAGCGGCATGGAACATGCGTATCGGTGCGGCTGTCGGATAAAGCAAAGCTATTTCAGATCAAAAAAGCAACACTCGACTTGTTCGATCTCACTACGACGACCAAAAAAGCTCCGCTGACGTTGGCACAGGTAGTTGGTGCACTGGCTCCAGCCTTGGAAGTTGATGTATTCACACAGGAAGCGAGCGACAAGAAGGTTAAAACAGTTACCGCTGGCGACTGGCGAGAAATGGAGCCATTGAGTTTGATTGACCGAATAGCTCCGGGAAGAGTTGGATCGTACTTTGCATGGTTATCGAATGACTTGGGTGTAGTTGCAAGCAACCTCTCTCCAATGATCGGCACAAACGGCGAAATGCAGGGGCGGTGTGCAATTGTGGAACATAGTGACAGTATCTTTGGACTGCAAGCTGGCATCGTTACCGTGGGCGGGCTTTACGGTGGCGCTATCGCTAGCATGGCTGGCATCATGGTCGGTTATCAGGCTGACCTTTTGAATCGCAGCGTGGCTATTCCCATAGTTGAGCAAGATGCGCTGTCCGCATGGGCCGACAACCAGGCAAACCTGCTTAGGGTAGACAAACAGTTGTCATGGAAAAGAAGTGCCAAGTTGTTGGCACTTGGCGCCGCGTCTGACGAATTGCTGGTCATCACCCATGGCACTGAGGACTGGACAGCAAATCGGTTGGCAGATGAGCTCAAAAACGTGGATGAAATTTGGCTTGTTGAAGATCGGGAAAACGAATACCGATCAGATTGCGACGAGGTGACGAAGGCCGACTTCGGGAAAAACCTTGATCTTGACTCCAAAGTCTTTGTGATCAAGAGCGGCACTTCACTAAATGAATTCATCCATTCGACGCACTGGCCAAGCCCCTTGTTCAAGGATCGCCCCACCCAACCAAGGGCTGTGTTTGAAAAGATTTCAAATAGCGTGTGGCCTGACAGTGATTTGACGAAGGCAGAGGCGCAGGTTATCGGGCACGTTTCTGGCGTTCCGATACGAAGAGACGTGAAAATCATCTATAGGACTAAACGCGTCTCGGAAGCCGAATAGCGAGTACACCCAGTTTGCTTAAGCACAAGTGGGTAGTGGTCGAGTCGCTAGCACAGGCCAACTCGGCCAGGTCTTGTTGGGCTGCCATATAGCTGCCTGTCGTGAATGACCGCCGCTGCTGCAATTCGGATGTTTAATCGATTGGAAGCGCCGGGCTCGGTTTGGCCCTTGGCATCGGAACGCATCACATCCCCGCTTCATCAGGCCGCATCCCGGCGCCCTCCATCCTCCCAAAAAAATCGCACTCCGGATACAAGCCAACCATCATCCCAAACCCTTGCTTCAACCGCCGCCGCCAGCCTGGTCCGCGGGCGTTCACGTCCGCCCACATGGCCGCGAGGTCGGCGCTGTCATGCACCAGCAGGTAGTCCATCAGCGCGGCTGCTTGCGCGAGGTCTTTGCGGGCCTTGGTCCGTTGCCCTTGGGGCCGCTCGCCGTACACCAGCAGCTTGTGCAGCGCGTAGCGCTCCGGCCGGGGCAGGTTCACGACGATGGGGCCGCTGCGGGC
>JANOTE010000227.1:0-8040 GCA_031416195.1 Rhodoferax sp. | reverse complement strand
GTCAGCCATTCCAGGTGCGTGCGGTGCGCGTCACCGGCTTCAATCAGTGAGAACTGCGCCAGGTCTTGCGGCTTTTTGATGCGCGGATTGCTCTTGAGCAGCCAGGGACTGATGACGGGGGCAAGCTGCTCACCAAACAGTCGAATCGCGTTGCTGGGCATGCTGCTGGCCGGGCCGTAGCGGATAGCCAGGTCGATATCGGCCACCTCCATGTCCACGGACGCGTCGGATGCGTCAATTCGAATGTCGATGTCGAGGTTGTCGCGCTGAAACACCTCCATGCGCGGGATCAGCCACATCGACGCAAACGAGGCAAAGGTGGTGATTGACACGCTTTTTCGCCCGGCGCTTTGGCGAATCTGGCGCACCGCGCCGTCGATCTGCGGCAACGCGCGCGACACCGCAACCAGCAGCAGCGCGCCGGCACTGGTGAGTTCGACCGCGCGGGTGTGGCGCAGGAAAAGCGCGGCGCCCACGTCATCCTCCAGCGCTTGAATTTGGCGGCTGACGGCCGATTGCGTGACCGACAGCTCCTCAGATGCGGCGCGAAAGTTCAAGTGGCGCGCCACCGCCTCGAACGCGCGCAAGTGGCCCGCTGCAATCGGGCGGGTGCGCAGTTGGGTTTGTGAATGGAGCATGTCAAGGGTGTTTCCAGAATGGCTTTACGCGTGCTGAATCCGCATTGCAAGTATTGTCGATCTTCTTCTTCTGTGAGCTTTCAAGCGACTGACCCAATGATCTGACCTCAATGGTCAGGCCGCGATAATTGCGGCATGGCCCGCCCCAAGTCAGCAACCTTCGAATTCAAGCGCGACGACATCCTGAACACGGCTGCCGCCTGCTTTGCCACCAAAAGCTACGCGGCTGCCAGCATGAACGACATTGCCGCTGCCAGCGGCACCTCCAAGGCGCGGCTGTACCACTATTACGGGTCCAAAGAGGCTATTCTTTTTGATCTTCTTGATCGCTACACCCAACGTCTATTGATGCTGATCAGCCAAGTCGAAGCAGCCGCCCAGCGCCGCAGCCTGGACGATCGCGCTGCGCTGCACGAACTGGTGCGCGTTTTTTTGCTTGAATACGAAACCTCGGCAACACGCCACGTCGCGCTGTTGAACGACACAAAATTTCTGGGCAACGAGCAGCGCGAACTGATCCTGAACCGCCAGCGCGATGTCGTCTCCGCTGTCACACGGTTCCTGCACCGCGCCTACCCCGAGCGCGTCACCGCGCAGAACCAGACCGCCATCACCATGATGCTGTTTGGCATGATCAACTGGACGTTCACCTGGCTGCGCCCCGACGGCGCGATGAGCTACAGCGCCTTTGCCGACGAAGTAGTGGCGATGCTGGAAGGTGGATTAGTCTGAGCCTGACGGTTTGATCGCATGTCAGTAAACTCCAGATTGGCGCTTTTCGCCAATCTGGAGAACTCCCATGACAGTCGCACAGCCCGCCACCAAAGCGTTTGCTTCGCAGGCCGACCTCGCTGACAAAAAAATCACCTTCGAGCAGTTAAGCCCGCACTGCTGGGCCTACACGGCCGAGGGCGACCCGAACTCGGGCGTCATCATTGGCGACAAATTCATCATGGTCAGCGATGCCACCGCCACCCCGGCCATGGCGCAGGATTTGATCGCCAAGATTCGCACCGTCAGCAGCAAGCCCATCAAATACGTGCTGCTCACCCACTATCACGCCGTGCGCGTGCTGGGGGCCAGCGCATACGTGGCCGAAGGTGCGACAGAGATCATCGCCAGCCGGGGCACGCTGGAGTTGATCCAGGAGCGCGGCGCACAAGACATGCAAAGCGAGATCGACCGCTTCCCGCGGCTGTTTCGCGGGGCCGAAAGCATTCCTGGTTTAACCTGGCCCAGTATGGTGATCGGCGACGGCAAGCCAGGTCGCCAAGGCAGCCTGTCGATCAATTTGGGCGGCGTGGTGGTCGAGATCTGGCACCCTGGCCCTGGCCACACGCGCGGCGACACGATTGCCTGGGTAGAACAAGAAAAGGTTTTGTTCAGTGGCGACTTGGTCGAGTACGAAGCAGGTGTTTACACCGGCGACGCACAACTCGAAGAATGGCCCGCCACGCTCGAAGCGCTGCGTGCCCTGAAAGCGCAGGCCATCGTGCCCGGTCGCGGCGAGGCCATGAAAGGCGCGGCGAATGTCGAGAAGGCGCTGGATTACACCCAGCGTTGGGTCACCACCCTGTTCGTTTGCGGCAAAGAAGCTGCTGCCCAGAATATGAGTCTCAAAGCCGCCATGGCCCATACCCGCAAAAGCATGGACCCGGTGTTCGGCCACGTCTTCATCTACGAGCACTGTCTGCCGTTCGATGTCAGCCGCGCTTACGACGAGGCCCAAGGCATCAAAAACCCGCGCATCTGGACGGCAGAGCGGGACAAGGAGATGTGGGGGGCGTTGCAGGCAGCGTGAGTTTTCCGCAACAGCGCAGGCGAGCTGTGCGGGAAGTGATAGGCTTGCGGCGTTGGATAACTGACTTGCGGATGACCCCGGGGGTGACTTTGGCCCTCGCAAACCGCCACAGGAAATAACAAAACATGGATTTGGCAAGAGGTGAGCCGATGGTTGCGGGTGCCAACTTGGGTGCCAACACGGGTGCGTTGGGGCGCAGGCGCTACCTCACGCTGATGTTCTCAGACCTGTCGGGCTCGACCCCGCTGGGCGCGTACATGGAGGCGGAGGACTACGCCGACATGCTGGCCCAATTGCGCGGGCTTTTTCACACCATCATCCCCAAGCATCGTGGCCTGATTGCGCGCATTCAGGGCGATGGCGTGCTGGCGATTTTTGGCTACCCGCAGGCCGGTGAGGACGATGGCCGCTGCGCCACCGAGGCTGCACTTGATTTGCATGAGGCTGCCAGCCGCCTGCACGTGCCGGGCCTGCCAGATTCCATCCAGCACATCTCATTGCACACCGGCGTTCACGGTGGGCTGGTGTACCTTGCCAGCGGTGATGTCGAGCGGGGCCGCTTTGAACTGGTGGGTGATGTGCCCAATACCGCAGCCCGGCTTTCTGATTTGGCCCGCGCCGGCGAGATTTACGTGAGTGAAGAAACCTTGGGAGCTGAGGCCAATTTCTTCACCACCAGCGCACGCCAATCGGTCACCTTGCGCGGCAGATCCAGTGCGCTTGCGGTCTACCAGGTGCGGGGCCGCGCCGCCGTGCAAAACCGCTTTCAGGCCCGCTCGATGCGCGGCTTGGCCCCTTTTGTGGGGCGTGACCAAGAGCGCCGCTTGATGGGCAATTGCCTGCGGCTGGCGATGGCCGGCCAGCCCCAATGCATGGCGGTTTCAGCCGGGCCTGGCTTGGGCAAGACGCGATTGATTGAAGTGCTGATGACCGATGCCAAAGCGCAAGGCTGCCAGGTTTTGCACGGCTATTGCGAGAGCTATCTGGGGGCCGAGCAGCTTCAGCCGTTCTTGCAGATGTTGCGCAGTTTGTTGGCGCTTGCGCCGGACATGACGGGTGCCCAGGCGTTGGACTCGGCAGAAAACGCCTTCAACGCCCTGCCAGGCATGGCAGAAGCCCAACGAGCCACGCTGTTGCAGGCGCTGTCGCTCCTGGGCGAGCCAGGCGCGCGGCCTTCGACTATCGCCAAAATCATTGCAGCGATGGTCGGTTTGATTCAAGCGCTGGCGCTGCGCAGCCCGCTGTTGTTGATTGTGGACGACCTGCAATGGGCGGACGATGCCAGCCAGCAGATGCTCGACGTGATTCGCGCTTGCAGCGGCCCGCTGTTTATTTTGATCGCATCGCGCCCACTGGCCGCCGACAGCATGGCCCTGCGAAAAGTCCAGACGATTGAACTGCAACCCCTGAGCCAGGCCGAAGCGGCCATCAGCATTGCCCATTTGCTGCCGGGGGCAGACCCTTTCATCGTCGCCGAAATCCACCGGTATGCGGGCGGCAACCCTCTGTTTGTTGAAGAGCTTTGCCACGCCGCCAACGCCAATGCGAACAACGCCAATGGCCATCGCAATCCGCTGGAGAACCGGCTGACCGGTGCGGCCTGGCTCAATGCGCTGATCGAGTCGCGCTTTGCGCGCCTGGCACCGGATCAGGCCGAGATTGTCCGCGCGGCTGCCGTCATAGGTAATGTCGTGCCCGCGTGGCTGCTCAGCCGCATCTCCGGGCATGCGCAGGATGCGCCGCAACTGCAGGCGCTGGCCGAGCAGGACTTCATCTACCCGGCCGAGCTGTTTGGCACGCTGCGCTTCAAGCACGGCATCACGCGTGACGTGGTGTACGGCGCCTTGGGCCTGCCCCAACGCAAAGCGATGCACTTGGCCGTGGCCAATGCGCTCTGTGAACACGCAGGCGCGGGAATTTCAGAGGACGGCCATGAAGAGCTGGCCTACCATTTTGGCGCGGCCGGCATTCCCCACCAGGCCGCGCACTTTGCCGAGCTCGGTGGCGACCGGGCAATGGCGGCGCAGGCGCTGGACCGCGCCCGAGCACTCTATTTGGCGACCCTGACCGCCTTGGACGCAATGGCGCCGTTGCACCGCGACAGCCAATTGCGCTGGTGTGCCGTGGCCGAAAAACTTGGCATGGCGTGTGTGTTTGACCCGCTGGGCCTGGCCGATGGGGTCAGCATTTTTGAGCGCAGTGTGGCTTTGGCGCGCGAGACCGGCGAGCTCAGTGCGATGGCGCGCGCTGAGTATTGGATGGGCTACATCTGCTACGCCAAGGGCCTGGCACCTGCTGCCAAGCTGCACTGCGAAGCGTCGCTGGAACTGGCGACGCAAGTAGGCGACGAGCGTCTGGCCGCACAGGTGCGCGCAACGTTGGCGCAGGTGCTTACGTCTGCCTGCGAGTACGCGCGTGCGGCCGAGCTGTTTGACGTGTCGCTCAGCAGCAAGCGCCAGCAGAGCAAACCCGGCAGCAGCGTGGCGATTGGTTCTGCTTTTGCGCTGGCTTGCAAGGGTTGTCTGTTGGGCGACCAGGGCCTGTTCCCGCAGGCTGACGGCTGTTTTTCAGAAGCGCTGGCGCTCTTGGGTGATTCACAGCACTCGGTGGGCAGCTCGGTGCGCGGCTGGATCGCAGCGGTCTACATGTGGCAAGGCCGCTGGGAGGATGCAGCCGTGGTTGCTCGTCACTCAGCGGGTATTGCCGAGCACACGCGCAGCCGCCAGTTGCTGGCGATGAGCCGCGCGCTGGCAGGCTATGCGGACTGGGTGCTCACCGCCCGCACTGACTCCCTGCAAGCCGTGCGTGACGCCACGACCTGGATTGAAGACCGCAACGGCGCGTACTTGACTTCGTTGAACTACGGCTGGCTGGTCGATGGCAACCTGGCCCAAGGCTACACCGAAGAAGCCCGAAGGTATGCCTCGCGCCTGTTCAGGCGCGCGCGCCAGCATGACCGCATTGGCGAGGCCATGGGCTGCCGGGCGCTGGCGCTGGCAGCGGCGAGAGGGGCGGCACACGCGGGGCAAGGTGGCGGTGATTTCGAACGTGCCGACCATTACATGGCGTTGGCCGCAAAAAGTGCCACGGCGCGCAATTCAGCGCATGAGCACGCGGCAAATCAGCTTTGCCACGCCCGCATCGAAATTGAGCACGGCAACCATCAAGCTGCGACTGCCTGGTTGGACAGTGCGTGCGAAAGTTTTGAACGCATGCAAATGAATTGGCATTTACGCCAGGCAACCCAGCTCAGAGCGCAGACTTGACAACAGGCCGCAGCGCCGGAATGCGGTTTTGCATGATCGCGACGAGCCGTTCCGAAAGCAGCGTGAAGCCCGCCTCGGTGGGGTGAAGTTCGTTGTCCCAATGCGTTTTGTAGTCTGCTTGCGTTTTTGACAGCGTACCGGTCAAGTCAGCGTGGATGACATGATCCTTGAAGCGCGGCAAGGCGGCGACTGTTCTTTGCATCACATTGAGGCGCTCGATCAGATCCTGCATCAGCTTCACGTGATTTGCGTCGTAATCAGGCAGCGCCGGAAAAAATGGGCTTGGCCCAGCGGGGGGCGGCACGAAGCTGGGGTACAGCCACAGCAAAGGTGGCAGCAATATGCCTGCCAGCGAGTGCCGTGCATCCGGCACCGGGAAGTCGTAGCCATGAATCACGATCGGGATCGGGTTGCCGGTCAAGGCGGATCGGCTGGTGGCGGTGATCTGATCCAGCGCATATTCGAGCCAGGCCCGCATCTGTACGTCAACCGTTTGCGCGACTTCGCTCTCGCGCAAAACTGGGCTGGCCGGGTTGGAGATGTCCACCAGCTTGGCCAAGCGCTGGCCCGTCACGTCATTGCCCCCGGCTGACAGCAAAATCGCCGTGGGCGGCCGGTCTGTGTCGATCATTTCTTTCAACGCCGTACACAGGTTTTGCAGCAAACGCGGAAGTGCAGACGGCGCTGCAACGTCATCGGGCAACGGCATCGTAAGCCGCACTTGGTCTGGCTTCACGTCAATGGCCCTGAAGAACTCGCGCAGCCAATTGCCCGGTGCGGTGAAGCCTTGCCGGGTTTCGACCTTGAAGCCGTGCTGTTGCGCCAGGCAGTGGGCGATGTTTTGCGGCTTGAAGGTGATGGATGACTCGTAGCACAGCCACGAGTCGCCAGCGGCCAGCAAGGTATGGCCCAACCCCGCCAGTGGCGTGCCCGGCGCAGGGATGCGATTCGGCGTGGCGGGGACAGGGTTCGGTTTCGGCACGGGGAATTGGCCTTCAAGCACCAATGCCAGTGGCGCCACACTGGGGCGCATGGTGTGCTGGCACTCCATCAGCGCATACAGAATGCCCAGCATGGCCCCGAAAGCCGCCTCATAACCGGGGCATGCATGGGTGGGGTAGCCAGATGCCTTGCGTTGCCCGCCAAAAATAGCGTAGACATCGGCATTGCTCGCGGGCGGTTCTGACTCTAAAGCCGCGTGGCTGCTGGACACCAGGGCCAGCACGATCCTGTCGCCCGGGCGCAGGGCTTCTTCGCCCAACGTGGCGTGACGGGTTGCCGTGCGCCAAATCAGCTCGGGCGACGGGCGCAACTGCATGGCGCGTTTGAGGGGTTGCTGCAGCAGCTTGTGAGCAGCGTCCAGCGCGGCTTGGCCATCCAGCGTGACCGCACCTGCCAGCGCCGCGCGCAGCGACCAAAACGTGCCATCCCGCAGCCACTCGTTCATCGACAGGCGCAAGTTGCCATCCAGCGTGGGCAAAAAGCCTATCATCGCGCCAATCATGGTGCGGGCGGCCTGGTCATCCGCAGCGGCGTCGGCGGCAGCGCTCGCACCTGAGCGCGGGCTGGCGGCAAGAATGACATCGGCCAGCGCAGCACCCGCGTTGAGTCTGGGCTCGATTGCGGGGTCGTCGCGATACCGCTTGATCAGCTTGCTAAAGGCATCCCGCAAGACGGCACCGTAAAGGTCTCCAAACTCCTGCGCAGACTTGCCAGGCAGAGGCTGGAAGAAGTAGCGCGACGGTGCGGTGAAATGACCGGGGTACAGCGGCGGCTCATCCGGCTTCCAATCCCAGCGCGCGCTGCCTGCCTTGATTTCTGGCGACTGCCTGGGCAGGCCAAACCAGGCTTGGCAAAGGGCCTCCAGTGCGCGGTCAATCACCTCTTTCACATCCAGGTTCAGCTCCCAATGCGCAACGCTTTGGGCGCCGATGGCTTTGGCGAACAGCATTTCCGCACCCACCAGTTTCGCCAGTGCCGTCGTCGTCGCGGTACGGGCGGTATTGAAGGTGTCTTGCCGGCTCAACCGGTTGATGGCGGCGTTCACCGGGTTGGCCTGCGCGCGATACGGGCAGCCTGGGCCGTGATCGTCCAAGCCCAGGTAGATTTCGCCAATCGACTGTGACATGCGGTCATGGTAGCCGCTGACCGAGTACAGACGCTGGTCGTCGTTCAGCACCTCGTCGATGTGAAAGCGATCAGCTACCAGCACGCCGTACGGGGTGCGCAGCACGCCGGCACAATGCGCCCGGATGGCACCCAGATGCTGGCGCTTTCAAAATTGCGCTGCGCCTCGGGGTCTTCCAGCGCGGCTTTCCAGGCTTGCGCAGCGGCC
>JANOTE010000226.1:0-2024 GCA_031416195.1 Rhodoferax sp. | reverse complement strand
AGTGCGGTCAAACTTTCAAGCAGCAGTGCGTGCCAAGGCTCGTTGATACACCTCGGCCAGCACGGGTTTCACCATTTGCCAAGTGTAGCGTTGGGCCTCAATTTGACCGGCTTGCGCACGTTGGCTCCACAAAGCACCATCGGCCAGGAGCACGCAGCATTCACGCGCCATGCTTTGCGGATCACCGGCAGCCACCAATGAAGCATTCAGGCCATCTTTCGCCATGAATGGAATACCACCCACATGGGTACTCACGACCGGCACCCCGCTGGCCCAGGCCTCAAGCAGGGAATTGGGCATGTTGTCAGCCAGGCTGGGGTTGAGCATCACATCGGCGCTGCGGTACATCGCGGCCATTTCATCGCGCTCAAGCCGGCCCGCAAAGTGCACATGGCCCTCCAAACCCCGCGCATTCACAAGCCGTCGCAACCGCTCCTCCTCGGGCCCGCTTCCCGCAATCGTCAGCCTTGCGTCGGCAAAATTGACCCGAACAATCTCCAGCGCCCGAATTGCCGTTTCGTTGTCATACAGAGGTTCTAAATTGCGTGCCACCAGCAAGTGGGGCGCGCCCGCTGGGGCGGACGAGCGGACATGAAAGCGGCTCAGATCGATGATATTCGGAACGACTTCGGCGGACATGCCACATCGCGCAAATACCTCATGCAAAAATCCTGAAGGCACCACCAAAGCGCTGGCCTGGCGCATGGTGAAACGCACCACTCGCTCTGAGCCCTGCAAAAATTCAGCGGCCTCGCCACCGCGGTAGTTGACGACAACTGCTGTTCCTCTCAAGCGGGCCATCCAGATGGCAGGTGCTGCAAACAAATGCCAAGCCCAGCCTGAATTGGCCATGACGTGGAAGATGTCCGTTTGACCCGCAGCTCGCCATAGCGCCAACAAATAAGGCAAGAGGCGCGCGCCAGAACGCAGCATTGGCACGCGCCCAACCCACGCGGGCCAATAGGGTGCGTTGACTGGAATCAGCGTCACTACCGCTCCCGCTGCCGTCAGCAACTCCTGCAACTGCCGTGTTTGATTGGCCATGCCACCTGAAGGCGGTGGCACAGGACCGACCAAACCAATGCGAAGACCGTCCATGCTCATGCTGACACTGCGGGCGTTACATCCGCACGTGACCTGCTCGGGTGCAGCGCACCGGACGGTCTGCAAGCCAACGATGCAGCAAGGCTTCGGCTTACCAGCACAGCCCTTGCACTTTCGCCGGAATGTCCGCCGCATTGGGCAGGTTGACGAGATCAATCACCGTTTGATCAGCGCGACACGTGACCGCCAAAACATCAAAGATCAGTTGCCCCGTCAAGCCCACCACCAAAACTTCTGACTCATCAATGACATCTTGAATTTCAGGACGCAACATCTTGCCAATGTGCGGCAAATGCCGTTCAATGAAGCTTCGGTTGGCACCCAAAAGCTGAGCCAAGTGAACCTCGGGATCATAGATTGACAGGCTCATGCCTTTGCCAATCAGTTGCTCGGCCAACGTTACCAGCGGGCTCTCACGCAGATCATCCGTTCCAGTTTTGAACGAAAGACCGATGAATCCAATTTTCCGCTTGCCGGTTGCCAGCACTTTGTCGATGGCCATATCCAGATGGTGCCGGTTCGACGGCAGGATGCTGGATAGCATGGGAATTTCGAGATCATGAATTTTTGCCAGGTACGAGGTTGCCCTCAAGTCTTTGGGCAGGCACGAGCCGCCAAAAGCAAAACCAGGCTTGAGGTAGGCACGTGAGATGTTCAATTGCGTGTCTTGACACACCAAATCCATCACTTCAAATGCGTCGACACCCAGGGCATCACACAACCGTGCGGTTTCATTCGCGAAAGTGATCTTGAGCGCGTGGAAATTGTTGCAGCAGTACTTCATCATCTCGGCTGAACGCACCGAGGTTTTGATCAACTTGCAGGGCAGGTGTCCGAATAATGCGCGAAGCCGCTCCACCGGAGCATCGTGATTGGCCCCCACGATGGTGAATGGCGGCTTGTCGTAGTCTTTGATGGAC
>JANOTE010000225.1:0-4421 GCA_031416195.1 Rhodoferax sp. | reverse complement strand
ATCGACCTCCACAATCGTGCCTGTCGCGCGCAACGCAGGTTCTTCGGCGATTTCTTTCATCGACAGAATCGGCCCGCAGGGGATGTCGTACTTGTTCAAGATATCCATCGCCTCGAACTTGGTCTTGGTCATCGTCCACTGCTCAATCCGCGCAAAGATCGCCTTGAGGTGTAGCAGGCGCGCGGCGGGCTTGGCAAAGGCTTCGTCGGTGATCCAGCCCTCTTCGCCAATCACTTTGCACACCGCTGGCCACACCGCCGCTTGGGTAATGAAGTAAATGTAGGCGTTGGGATCGGTCTCCCAGCCCTTGCACTTCAAAATGGAGCCGGGTTGGCCACCGCCTGAGGCATTGCCTGCGCGCGGCACGGCATCGCCAAATTTGCTGTCGGGGTACTGCGGGTATTCGGTCATCACGCCCGTGCGTTCCAGGCGCTGCTGGTCGCGCAGCTTGACGCGGCACAGGTTCAGCACAGCGTCTTGCATCGGGGCCAGCACCTTTTGGCCACGGCCTGTGGTGTTGCGCTGGTAGAGCGCTGCGACAATGCCCAACGCCAAATGCAGGCCAGTGCCGCTGTCGCCAATCTGTGCGCCAGTGACGATGGGCGGGCCGTCATCAAAACCGGTGGTGGATGCCGCGCCACCTGCGCACTGCGCGACGTTCTCGTACACCTTGCAGTCCTCATACGGGCCGGGGCCAAAACCTTTGACCGACGCGACGATCATGCGGGGGTTGAGCTTTTGAATGTGCTCCCATGTCACCCCCATGCGATCCAACGCGCCAGGGGCGAAGTTTTCGACCAGCACGTCGCACTGCTTGATGAGACTGTCCAGCACCTCTTTGCCCTTGGCGCTTTTGGTGTCCAGCGTGATCGATCGCTTGTTATGGTTCAGCATGGTGAAGTACAAGCTGTCCACGCCGGGCAGGTCGCGCAACTGGCCACGCGTGGCATCGCCTTCTCCTGCACGCTCTACCTTGATGACATCGGCACCCATCCACGCCAGCAACTGCGTGCAGGTGGGCCCCGACTGAACGTGGGTGAAATCGAGGATGCGAACCCCGTCTAATGCTTTGCTCATGTGAATCCTGTGGAGAAGTGAAAAATAGATTTACTGATTAATCAACTGGCTGATCAACCGCAATGAGTTTTGGTTTTGGCGGACGAACTTTGGCCCAAAGTCGCGAAAGGAGCGGCCAGAACAACAAGATCAAGGCCAAGCTGGCAATCGAGCCCACCAGCGGGTTTGACCATAAGATTGACAGCTCACCCTGCGACAGCAACATCGACTGCCGGAAGGAATCCTCAGCCTTATCGCCCAGCACCAGCGCCAGCACTAACGGAGCCAGCGGGTAATCAAGCTTTTTGAAGACGTAGCCAACCACGCCAAACAGCATCATGAACCAGATGTCGAGCATGGCGTTGTGCACGGTGTAGGCCCCAATTGCACAGATCACCACAATCACCGGCGCGATGATCGAAAACGGAATACGCAAGATCGACGCAAACAGCGGCACCGTGGTCAGCACCACGATCAGGCCCACCAAGTTGCCCAGGTACATGCTGGCAATCAGACCCCAGACAAAATCTTTTTGCTCCACAAAAAGCAGCGGGCCGGGTTGTAAGCCCCAGATCAACAAGCCACCCAAGAGCACGGCTGCGGTGGGCGAACCAGGGATGCCCAGCGCGAGCATGGGTAAAAGCGCGCTGGTGCCAGCGGCGTGGGCGGCGGTCTCTGGCGCGATCACACCTTCCATCTCGCCCTTGCCAAAGTTGTTCCCGTTTTTCGACATCTTTTTGGCCAAACCGTAGCTCATGAACGAGGCAGGCGTGGCACCACCAGGCGTGATGCCCATCCAAATACCGACAAGCGAGCTTCGAACCGATGTCAACCAATACTGCGGCAGTTTCTTCCAGGTTTCGAACACGACTTTGGAATTGATCTTGGCGCTCTTGCCTGAGAACTTTAGCCCCTCCTCCATCGACAGCAAGATCTCGCCAATGCCAAACAGGCCAATCACTGCGATCAAAAAGTCGAAGCCACGCATCAAATCGGGAAAGCCGAAGGTCAGGCGCAATTGCCCGGTGACGGTGTCCATGCCCACAGCCGCCAGGGCAAAGCCCATCGCCATAGAGGCCAAAATTTTGAAGGGTGAACCCTTTCCCATGCCGACAAAACTGCAAAACGTCAGCAGATACACCGCAAAATACTCGGGTGGCCCGAACTTCAAAGCGAATTTGGCAACCAGCGGTGCCAGAAAGGTGATCATCACCACCGCCACAAAAGCACCGATGAAGGAGGAGGTGAAAGCCGCCGTCAACGCCTCACCCGCGCGGCCTTGCTGCGCCATCGGGTAGCCGTCAAACGTGGTGGCTACCGACCAGGGTTCACCCGGAATGTTGAACAAGATCGAGGTGATCGCCCCGCCAAACAAAGCCCCCCAGTAAATGCACGACAGCATGATGATGGCGGACGTGGGCGGCATGGTGAAGGTGAGTGGCAGCAGAATCGCCACGCCGTTGGCACCCCCCAAGCCCGGCAGCACACCAATCAACACACCCAGAATAATGCCCACAAACATGAGCAGCAAGTTCATCGGCGTCAGGATGACGCTGAAGCCGTGGAACAGCGAGTTGAGTTCTTCCATTTCAATACCCCAGGAAGCTCAAAGGGTCGAGCTTGCCCTTAAACAGCGGCACCTTGAACCAAACCTCAAACATCAAGAAAAACAAGCTGGTCACCACCAGGGCGGTGATCACGCTTTTGATCGGAGAAAACTTGCCCAAAATGATCATGAACAGCGCGATGTAGATGGCCGAGGCCACATACAGCCCCAGAAACTGCACAGCACCCACGTACACCAGTGCAGGCAGAAACACCGCCAGCACTTGCTTGAGCTGGGTGCGGTCTACAAACACGTCACCACTCTTGTCTTTAGCGGCGACCACTTGAAAAACGATACCCAGCGCCGCAATGCAAAGGATTAAGCCGATGTAAAACGGAAAGTAGCCCGCGCCGGGGCCTTCGCTAGTCCACCCCGAGCCCAACGCGCGGCTGCCTTGCACCACGACCGCGCCAAGGATGAAAATGAGCGCGGCGACGACGACCTCGACCGTGCGTGTACCTACTCCCTCGATTTTTTCGGGGGACGGTTGATCAGTGGATTGCATGCGGGGCTTTCGATGGCGATGAAAAACTATTTGGCCAGGAAACCCGCTTCTTTCATGAGCTCGCGGTGCATGTTTTCTGCCTTGCCGAGCCAGCCCACAAACTCATCGCCCGACATGCTGGTCTGGTTGAACGCGCCCTTCTCCATGTAGTCTTTCCATTCAGCGGTTTCGCGTACTTTCTTCAGCATGCCCGTGTAGAAGGCGGTTTGATCAGCGGTGACGCCCGGTGCCATGAAAACGCCACGCAGCATCACATAGCTTGAGGGCACACCGGCCTCAGTGCAGGTGGGGATGTCACCCCAGGCCAGTTTATCGGTCACCTTGGCTTTGTAGGGCATGCGCTTATCGTCAAACACGCACAGCGCGCGCAACTGGCCAGCTCGCCATTGCGCTACGGCTTCAATCGGGTTGTTCACCGTGGAGTCGACGTGCTTGCCCACCAGTTGAACGGCCACTTCGCCGCCGCCCTTGAATGGAACGTAAATGAATTTGGTGCCCGTGGCTTTCTCCATGCCCGCTGTCAAAATTTGATCCTCCTGTTTGGAGCCGGTTCCGCCCATTTTCATCTTGTTGGGGCCTGCCGCCTTGACTGCTGCCAGGTAGTCTTTTCCGGTTTTGTAGGGCGTATCGGCATTCACCCAAAGCACGAATTGATCGAGCGCCATCATCGAGACGGGCGTCATGTCGCGCCAGTTGAAAGGCACGCCGGTGGCCATCGGCGTGGTGAACAAATTGGAGAGCGTGACAATGATTTTGTGTGGGTCGCCCTTCGCGTCTTTCACTGCCAAAAATCCCTCAGCACCAGCACCCGCGGACTTGTTGACCACGATCATCGGCTCTTTCATCAGCTTGTATTTGATGACGATGCCTTGAATCAGCCGCGCCATCTGGTCTGCGCCGCCGCCGGTGCCAGCGGGAACGACGAATTCAACAGGCTTGGTGGGCTCCCATGCGGCAAGGGCAGGCGTCACCACAGCGAGTGCTGCCAGCGCGGTTGCGCCAAGTGCGAACTGGGTGATCAACTGAGAGATTTTTGTGCTGGAGGATTTCATGGCGATGGTTAAGGTGAAGATGAAGAAAGTAGAGAACACGCAGCCAACATGGAGCTGATATGGAGCCGATACGCGGCCAATACGCGGCCAATACGCGGAGTATGAGAACTGAATTTTCGGCTTTACGCTATTGGGACTAACCGCACTTGCCCCTGCGCTTCGTCCATGCCTTTGGCCAGCAGTTTCACTAAGGCATAAACGG
>JANOTE010000224.1:0-4813 GCA_031416195.1 Rhodoferax sp. | reverse complement strand
CGCTGCGGTGCAGTTACGCGATTTGGGAAGCGCTCGGCAGGTGCGTATCTCATCGAATCAAACCATCGTGACGGCAGGCGGTGGGGATGCAGACATGATCGAGGCACGCCGCCAGCAGGTCTCGCGCCAGTACGAGGTCGCGCCGGAAAACATCGAGCGCGACAAAATCAAAGAGCGCTTGTCCAAACTTTCTGGGGGCACCGCTGTGCTGCTGGCCGGCGGTGCCACACCCGTGGAACAAAAACGCAGAGTGCATTTGATCGAAGATGCCATCAATGCAGCGCGTGCGGCCATTGCGGAAGGCGTGGTGCCTGGCGGTGGACTGGCGTTGCTGCGGGTGGCAAGCGAGCTTGACAAACTGGCCTCCAGCACCGAAGGCCACGTTCAACAAGGCGTCAAGTTGCTGCAGCGGGCTCTGCATCAGCCGATGCACCACATCGCCGCCAACTGCGGGCTAGACCCCAAGGTTGCACTGCGCAAGACGCTTGAGGGCAAGGGCAGCTTTGGCCTTGACGCGCGCAGCGGGCGTTTCGTCGATCTGGTTGAGGCTGGCATTATCGATCCGGTCAAAGTCAGCTACAGCGCTGTGCGCAACGCCGCCTCGGTGGCCGGACTGATTCTGACCACACAAACGCTGATCGCCAAAAAGCCTGACCTGCTGGACCCAACGGCGGGCCCCGCAACAGGCGGTGGTGCTGAGCGATTGGGGCGCGCATGACGCACTCCTCACCGCACTTGCAGCGTTGGGCAGGCTTTCTCTTATCCGGCGCGGAGTTGATCGTTTTGATCGGCGATGCACCGGAGCAGATGCTGCGCTAAAGCGTGGCCCGGGGACAGGACGCAAAGTGACGGATCTCGCGCAAAGCGTTAACATGTATACGCCAGCACGCTGGTGCGCATTCTGTTTTTGGATCGACGGCAATGTTCAGCGTCGGTCGCCTGTTTTCGCGCAACTGGGGCTGCCCTGAATGCGGCATCGTGAAGACTGAGTTTGAAATGGTCGAGATATACAAGACCCAAGATCCGACCACTTGATACCAGCATTTCGACGTGCTGTTATTCCGTTTCTTACCACTTTGGAGACTGTAATGGTCAAATTTGTACGCGATAACTCGACAACCTTGAAGAAAACCACCAGCTATTACGTGGTTCACGTCACGGTGGCCGCAATGGTCGCCTACGCGGTGACCGGCGACTTTTTGTTGTCCATCACGCTGAGCCTTCTGGAGCCCACCGTTCAGGCTTTTGCTTTTTTCTTCCATGAAAAAGCCTGGCAACGATGGGGAGGCCAGGACGTGAGGCCGCAGGCTAAAGCAAGAGCCGCTTAGGGAGGCAGGAATAGTGGGGCGGGTCACTTTTTCTGCGCTCCGGTTGATCTCTTGCACGCCGTGTCATCCGAAATACCGAAACTGCGCTACGTGGAGATGCCGATGACAGCACGTGGGTTACGTCAGTCGGAGCACGTTTCCAGCGTTAACAGCAGTACACGTGCCAGTCGCGATATACGACACTGAGGGAGACATTTATCAATCCTGAAGACACGCTAGGTCAGCCTATTGCGCCCGGTTCTGGCATTAACCGCACTGTGCCGATGTTGGAGCCATTGGCTGAACGCCAAACCATGGTGGCATGGGAAAGTTTTGTTGCGGGCGAATCACTTGCAGTGATGCCGCCCGTGTCAAAACTGGTTCTGTCGTCCTGGCAGCGCAGCGCCCGCGCCGGAGTTGCGCCAGGGGCGCGACTGGCCCCATTGGCGGTGCGCGGCGATGATGGGCTGGAGCAGCTTCGCAACCGCAGCTACGACCTGATGTGGGCCGCAAAAAGCCTGTTCGTCAATTCAGCCCATCTGCTGGAGCGCTCCGGCTCAATCATGATGCTGACCGACCAGAATGGCGTGGTACTGGAAGTTGCCGGCGACATGGGCACGCGCGAATCAGGGCAGGCCATCCACCTGGTCGAAGGGGGGCACTGGCACGAGAGCGTCGTCGGAACCAACGGAATCGGCACAGCGCTGGCGATGCGAAGGCCGGTTCAAGTACACGCGGCAGAGCATTTTTGCGAGGGCATTAAACGCTGGACCTGCGCTGCTGCACCGGTGTTCTTTCCGGGTACAGAGCAAGTCCTTGGCGTAATTGACATCTCCGGGCCGCCCTCCACTTACCAGGCCAACAACCTTGTGCTGGCGGTGGCGGCTGCTCGCCAGATTGAAGCGGTGCTGGCCGAACGGGCCAGCCGTGAGCATATTTACCTTCTTGAGGCATGCCTGAAGTTCGGTGCGCGCGGCGACATGCTCGCCATGATCGTGCTTGACCGCAACGCCAAGATCATCCACCTCAGCGGCGCACTGCCAAGCTTCAATTTGGGCCTGGGCGGCTGCCTGCCCGGATTAGAACCCGGACGTGCCGTAGAAGAATGGGGACGCCGTTTACCGGAAGGATTGCGTCCCGATTGGTTACACCCAGTCAGCGTTGATGGCCGGGGCATCGGCGCACTGCTGGTAGTGCCGAAAATCCTGCGCGGATCAGCAGCGGTCAGTCACCACCATCCTGGACTGCCTATCCGGCCTGAGAGCAGTTCAGAAATTGACCCCTTTCGCAATGGCTTTGGTAGTCTTGCGGGCGACAGCCCTGCGTTGCGCACGGCCATCAACCGGGCGCAGCAGCTCAGCAGGCGGCGCGTGTCTGTACTCATTCACGGTGAAACAGGGGTTGGCAAGGAGTTGTTTGCGCGGGCCATCCATGGCGACGAAGCCCGCAGCGGCCCTTTTATTACGTTTAACTGTGGTGCGACTACCAAGGAGTTGATCGGCAGCGAACTTTTTGGCCACGTTCGGGGGGCTTTCACCGGCGCCACCAACGAAGGTCGCGCCGGTCGTTTTGAGCTGGCCCACGGCGGCACATTGTGTCTCGACGAAATCGGCGATCTTCCCCTGGAGCTTCAGCCAGTGCTTCTGCGTGCGCTTGAGGAGGGAGTTGTCTGCCGACTCGGGGAAGCCAAGCCGCGACGCGTTGACGTGCGCCTGCTTGCGATGACCAACCGCGACCTGCTCAAAGAGGTAGACGCTGGGCATTTCCGGCGCGATCTTTACCATCGCATCAGCGTCACGAGCATCCGTGTTCCGCCCTTGCGTGAGCGCGCAGGAGATATCGAACTATTGGTCGATCATTTCAACCACCGCCTTTCCCAGCGCCACGGTCTTGTTCCGCGAGTGTTCGGCTCCGATGTCATGGCGATACTGCGCGCCTATTCGTGGCCTGGAAATGTGCGCGAAATACGCAACGTGATTGAAAGCCTGCTGCTGACCTCAAACGATGAGCATGTGCAATGCGACGAATTGCCCGAAGAAGTGCTGACCGCCGCTGGCACGGGCGCAGGGGCAACTGCCACAAACGCGGCCACCAGTCTGGAAGAGGCGGAACGCTTGGCTATTGTGTGTGCGGTGAAAAACATGCACGGAAATCTGACCAAGGCGGCACGTACGCTGGGCGTTTCGCGCAGCACGCTTTATCGCAAGGTCGAGCGTTATCACCTCGAAAGTCTTGCGCAGTTGGGCGACAGCTTGGATCAGTCAGGCAACTCAAAGCATTAGCTCGGCATTGGGGCAATGGCCTGCCGACCCTGGCGGACATTCTGACACTTCAGAATGCCGCGCAGGCTTCTTTCCTCATCGACCTTCCGTCATTCGCCATTCCCCCTGCGCTATTCCATTGCACCAAACCCGTCGTACTGACGGTCTCAGAAATTTTATAGAAGATCTAGGGTGATTCCGTTTTTGTTCATTTCGTCACCTGGTATCGTAAACTTTGAGCGTAGTTCGCTATGTCTCAAGCCGTTCTCAATGTCGACTGCGAACGCTTTTGACGGCGACTTTGTATATTTTGTAACTGTGGGGACTTTTCAATGAAAACTTCGATAGATCAAGCGCTTGTACAACTACCCGCCGCACCCACAGACATCTGGCCGCAAGGCGCACCTTTTCGCGCCATGCTGGCCAGCGGAACCATGACGGTGGAGGTGTTCGCTCCGGGTATCGCGAACGCCGATGAGGATTTGCAAACCATGCACACGCAAGACGAGTTGTATTTTGTGCAGGGCGGGCGTGCAGAGCTTGTGATTAAAGATCAGCGGTTCAGGGCCGCCGCAGGCGATGCGTTTTTTGTGCCTGCGGGTATAAAACATCGATTTGAAAATTTCTCCTCAGACTTCGTCACGTGGGTTGTGTTTTACGGGCCGCAAGGCGGAGAGCGATATGCTTGCGTTGAGGCCACACGGCTAATGAAACCACCTCCCAAAGGCGTGTATGAAGTTGAAAAGGAAGCGTACAGCTTCACTGGGTTATCGACAAGCCCAGACGCATCAGCAATCCGGTAAGAAGCGGTGTCTATTGGGCAATCGATTCGGATGGGTTAGCGAAGCCGGGTTGGCGTTGTTGATTGCCGCCTGGTCTATCGATGTGCAAACCCATCTGTAGTAGTTGCTGGGCTCAGTCTGATTGGTATATTTGGTTTGCAAAGTTCAAATTTTGCTATGTTTAATATAGCGTATTACGCACAATATACGGGAGCCAGGTGCCTTTTTTATTCGCATTTCTGACAGTTTTTCATTTTTTGAAAATTTATTAACTCCCAGGTTAATTTTTATCACGTCAGCAGCGCCATCGCCCCTGAAAAGGTAAAAAACGACGCTGCCGTCGTCAGCATGACGATGCGGGCGATGCGGGCGGCATCGGCATCGTATCGCTCGGCCAACATGGTCACACTGCTGGCGCTGGGCAGCGCGGCGACCAGCACCATGACGGTGAGGGCAAACTTGC